>SXOM01000174.1 GCA_005776735.1 Pseudomonadota bacterium | reverse complement strand
GCGCCCCCGGCACACGCGCGCCCCGCCCGACTCGGGCACGCCCGGGCGAACCGGGGTGCGGACACCCCACCGCGGTGGAATTCTCCACGTTGGCCCGTCGGCACGTCGTTTGCAGAACGGACCCCGGAGGTGCCCTTGCGCGCCACATCGGCCCTGTTCTTCGCCAGCTTCGCATGCAGCGAGTACGAGTTCGCGTCGCCCAGTGAGGCGGGTCCGCGCCGCCCCCCGCACGAGGGGCGCGGGGGCGACACCGAGCTCGCGGACACCGGGGGCGACAACGCGGGCGGAGAGGTCGAGGTGCCCGGCGACACGGGCCTCCCGGCCGACGGGTGCTTCGAGCCAGAAGACGGCTACGACCTGAACCCGGCCGCGCGCATCGTGACCGACGACAGCACCACGCCAATCGTCATCACCTACGTCTACTCCGACACCGCCTACCAGGACGAGCTGTGGATCGACTCGCCGGAGCGCGCGCGACTGGCGCAGAGCTGGGTCGACGGTCCGGGCCTCCAGTACACCGTCGGACCGTGGGCGGCGGGCACGGAGGTCGTGTTCGGCCTTCAGGTCCAGACCACCGGTGACCACTGGCAGTCGGGGCCGGGGGCGCGCAACGCGGACGGCGTGATCCACGGCGCCGCCACCTTTGAGGGCGACTGCACCTGGTTGCTCGGCTTCGAAGACCTCTACGGTGGGGGGGACCGCGACTACAACGACCTGGTCTTCCGGGTGCACGGGCGGCTGCGCCAGGAGGAGTGAGGCGAACCGCCAGCGCGCTACAAGACGTCCCGCCGCAGAAAGGCCCGTCGCGCCAACGCGGACACGACGACCGCGACGACGATCGGCCAACCGAGCGTCAGCACCAGGGTGAGGTCCGCCCCGAGAGCGCCGACCGCCCACGTCCCCACCGGTCCGAGCGCGCCCATCTGGGGGTCCACCGCGGCGAGCACCGCGACGCGCCCGTCCTGCATCGGGTTGAGGCCCGCGAGGAGGAACACCGCGACCGGCGGCAGGTCCCAACGCAAGAGCACGCCGAGCAACACGAAGTCGACGAACACCGCGGTCGCCATCCACACGCCCACCGCCGCCAGGAGCGCCTGCTCCGGCGCGCGAGAGACGGTGCTGATCCACATCCCGACCGCGCCGAAGACCAACGCCTGCCCCACCAAGACGGCGAGGAAGACCCCGACCAGGCGCAGCGAGACGGGCTGCCCGAGCACCGCCGCCGCGACGGTGAGCGCCCCGAGGGTCCCGACCACCGGCGCCACCAGCGCCCCGAGTCGCGGAACAAACAGCGCACGGAAGCACGCCTCTCGCGACACGGGCTGCGCGAGGTACCACTCGAGGATCCCCGCCTGGCGCGCCGCGGTGACCGCCTGCGCGGTGCTGGCCAACGCCAAGAGCGGCACCAGGAGCAGCGACACCTGCACCACGCCGCCCATCACCTTGCCGAAACCGGTGAACCCGAGCACCGCCGACTCCCGCGCCGCCACGACGAGGAAGAAGCCGACCAGGAGCACCGAGAGCACCAGGGAAGCGTAGAACCAGCGCGCGCGGGCCACTGCGCGCAGCTCCAGGCCGAGGAGCGCGTTCACGGCCGCTTCCTGGAGAGGACGTGCGACGAGGCCTCGCCCACGCCGATGGCACCCGGTGTCCCCGCCGGCACCGCCAACAGTCCGCTCCCCATCGGGGAGGCGGCGCCGGTGGCGAACGCCACTTCGGTCTGCCGCAACCACCGATCCCCGGCCCCGTGGTGGAACCACATCGCCCGCACCGATGGCGCCTCGTCGAGCACGTGGCGGAACAGGCAGCCGGGGTCGTCGAACGGCAAGGTGCGACCGTCCTGGGTGACCAGCGCCGCCGCGTAGGCCGGGTCGCTCACGAGCATCCCGCACTCGGTGCACGCGTCGAGGTCGTACCGCACCGACGGCGGCGCGTCGGGGTCGGTGGAGCAGGCGAGGAGGAAGAGCAGCGTCATGGAGGGGGCCTCCGCAAAGGGACGACGGCGCCGCGCGTCACGCCGGCGGCGGTCGCGAGCTCGGGGCGCGCGAGGAATGCCTCGAGCCGGTCGTCGAAGCGCACCTCCCCCTCCGCCAGCACCACCACGCGGTCGACGAGGTCCTGCAGCTCCTCGATCCGGTGCGACGACAACAGGATCGTCGGCGTAGGTGTGCGGGCGCGGAGCGCGTCGAGGAAGACCTCGCGCGCTTCGGGGTCGAGGTTGGCGGTGGGCTCGTCGAAGCACAACAGCGACGCCGACGACGCCAACGCCATCGCCGCCAGGAGCTTCTGTTGCATCCCGCCCGACAGCTCGGTGAAGCGGACCGCGCGGAGCGCGTGCAGGTCCAGGCCGAACGCGCGCGCGGCGCCGACGAGGGCGGAGTGCGGAACGCCGCGCAGGTTCGCCCACGCCGCGCCGAGCTCGCCGACGGGCGCGGGGAGGGCCGGCGCCCGCTGCGGCACATAGGCGACCCGCGTCATGGCGGAGGCGTGGTCGGCCCAGGGGTCGACGCCGTGCACCGCCACGCGGCCCTCGGCGCGGACGAACCCGAGGACGCTGCGCAACAGCGTGGTCTTGCCGCTACCGTTGGGGCCGACCAGGGCCACCCGCTCGCCGTCGGCGACCTGGAGGGTCACGCCCCGCAGGACAGGGCGGCCGTCGTAGCTCTTGCGCAGGTCATGAAGCGCCAGGGCCGGGGTCATCGGAGCTCCAGCCGGCCCAGGCGCGGGCGGGGGTCGGTGATCAGCGGGGGCGGCGACCACATCGGGAACGCGGCCGCGAGCAGGTCCAGGAGCGCGGCGGCGGGCGTGCCGTCGAAGAACCCGGCGGCGGGGCGCCGGTCGACCACGCTGCGGGCGAGGGACCGCGGCGCGTACGGGAGGTCGCCGATGCCGTCACGGTCCAGGTCGTAGCCGACGTAGTCGCTCCACCGGTTGCCGGAGAATTCGGCCGCCGCGGCCTGCCCCCCGCCGTCGACCCGCACCTGCGTGTGGTTCTCGTGCAGGTCGTTGCCCGCGAACACCGCGCCGGGGTGCACCCCGTGGAACCGCACGCCGACGTGATCGTAGGCGATGAGGTTGTCGCGCACGTCGGCGAAGCTGTCACTGCGGTGGGGGGTGCTGTCGAGGTACAGGCCGGTGGTCGACGCCAGGAGGCGGTTGCCGGCCACGGTCACCCGGTCGCTCTCCTTCAGGCCGATGCCCATGCCCGCGGGGCCGTTCGCCCGCAGGACCAGGTTGTCGAGGACGTGGACCCCGGCGCTGTACATCGCGAAGACGCCGACCACGTCGTCGACGAACCGATTGCCCCGGAGCACGGTGTCGTCGGCGTGCATCAGGTGCACGCCGTACCGGCTCCGGGTCACCTCGTTGCCTTCGAACCGGTTGCGTTCGCTGTACCACACCACCATGTCCCGGACGTGCTCGAGCCGGTTGTCCACGATGACGTTGTCATCGGACTCCCAAAGGCGCACACCATCGCCGTGTGTGCCGATGGTGCCCTCCTCGCGGCCGAAGATCGTGCAGCCGCGCACCTCGCTGTGGTGTGACGCGCGGAGATCGACACCGAGGAAGGTGTGTACGATCTGCACATCGCGGATGCGCGCTCGCGAGCCGGCCACCACCACGCCCGCGTCGCCCGCGGTCGCGTCCAGGCCGCTGCCCGTGACCTCCAGGCCCTCGACCGTCACGTCGTCGGCGAGCACGAGGATCACCGACCCGCGGCCGGGCCCGAGCACGCGCGCCGGACCCCGGAGGGTGAGCGGCCGATCCACCACGATGGGACCTGCATGATCGCCGGGTAGCAGCTGGACCGTGCTACCGGCGGGGAGCGACTGCAGCCGCGCGTTCACGTCTTCGCCCGCGGCGACCCGCACGTGCACCGGCGGTCCCGGCGGCACCGCCGTGGCGACCGCCGCCGCCAATGGGACCACCGCCGGGGTGTCCATGTCCCCACCGAGGGCGGCGAAGAACAGCAGGATCACCTCGGCACCGCCACGAGGTTGTGGGGACACACCTTCCCACAGGTGCCGGCCGCGGGGCAGACCCGACACACGCGCGACCGTTGCCACGCCGCCAGCGCGAGGAGCACCACGCCGGTGACGGCGACCCAGAACCCGAGCGCCGGCCACGCCTCGGTCTTGAACTGCCCCACCTTGCCGTCGCCGAGCACCGTCGGCATGAACGGCTTCATGTTGATGGCGGCGGTGGGGTCGAGGTCGTGGCCGGATCGATACATCCAGTAGGTCGTGTCGAGCACGAACCCGGCGGGCAGCCCGAGGCCCACCAGGAACCCGACCCAGTTCATCTTCCGGTTGGCCACCAACGCAAGCCCCATCACCGCCGCGGCGCTCAGGCCCACGATCCAGTGGCTCGCAGCGCGCTCGAGCGTGGCGCTGTCCGCGAGGGAGTGCATCCCGATGTAGTGGTTGATGACGTCGATCTCCGCGACGTCGCCCTGCACGCCGGTCAGGTGAATGACCAGCGCCAGGCCCTTGGGGTACTGCGGCGCGAAGAGCCGGAAGCTCCACCACGGCAAGAACCACGACGCGGCGAGGCAGAGCGCCGCCGCCGCGCTGAGCGCGACGACGGCCCACCGGCGCCGCGTCTCCCAGGAGCCCGCCGCGCCGGTCGAGGGAGCGGTCATCTCAGCCTCCTTGAGCCTTGAGGTAGGCCAGGAGCGCGGGCAGCTCCTCGGTGGAGACGTTCTGCTTCGGCATCTCGACCATCAGGCTCCGGAACATCTCCTTGGCCTGCGGGTCCTGCTTCACCATCACCGCCGGGTCGAGGATCATGCGCTCGACCCACGGCAGCGTGCGCCGGGCGTACAGGCCGTTGAGGTCGGGTCCCACGAGCTTCTCGCCGAACTTGTGACACCCACCGCAGCCGCGGTCGGCGAACACCTTGGCCCCGGCCTCGATGGCCGCGGGGTCGCTGGGGACCGCGTCCAACGCGGGGACGCTGATCGACGCCGGGCCGTCGGGCCCGACCTCGACGGCCGGCGCAGCGACGGGCTTGGGGGCAGGCGCCGAGGCCGGGGCGGCCGCCGGCGCCGGCGGTTCGCCTCCCCCGCACGCGAGGGTCAACAGTAGCGTGACCATGTCAGGCTCCCGTGGGCTTGACCAGGAGGTAGCCCATCATCTCGAGGTGGAGCGCCGAGCAGAACTCGGTGCAGTAGAAGGGGAACACTCCCGCCCGATCGGCCACGAAGGTGATCTCCTCGTACCGACCCGGCTCCATCGACACGTTGACGTTGTACATGTCGACCGCGAACCCGTGGGTCTGGTCGAGCGCCTGCTCGAGCGACGTGAGGTGCAGGGTGATCTCGTCGCCCTGGTTCACCTCGATGTGGTCGGGGGCGAAGTGCGAACGGATCACGCTCATGTACACGTCGACCTTCTTGCCGTTGCGGACGATGCGCTCCTCCCCCGCCGCGACCGCGCCGGCGTCCTTCTCGTCGGTGTAGGGGTTGATGCCCGGCGGAGTGTAGGCCGTGATGGTGTGCAGCTTGTCGGCCTTCATCATCTGGGCGTAGTGCGGCTCGCCCAGCGGGATGGGGAGGTCGTAGATGACCTTCATCTCCGGGCCGGAGATGTCGACGAGCTGGAAGCTCTGCGGCAACAGCGGCCCGACGTTGACGTAGCGGTCCTGCGACATCTTGTTCATCGCGACGACGTACTTGCCGTCGGGCGAGACGGTGTCGCCCTCCGCCGCGGTGATGTGGCCGATGTTGTACTGCACCCCCAGCGCCTGGGGCGCTTCGCTCAGGTTCTTCCAGTTCCATTTGACCACGGTGCTGTCGAGGAACACCGAGGTGTAGGCGTAGCCCTTGTCGTCGTACACCGTGTGCAGCGGGCCGAGGCCGAGCTCCACCTGACCGTGGATCGCAGACTGGAAGTCGAGGATGTCCACTCCGTACGGGTCCTTCCCGGAGAACGACCCCTTGGCGATGAGGTCCTTGATCTTCGCCGGGTCGTACACCGTGGCGTGGGTGTCGAGCTTGCCGCCGACCACCACCGCGGTGCCGTCGGGGGTCACGTCGCAGCCGTGCGGGCTCTTGGGTTCGCCGACGAAGGTGAGCACGTGCTCGGCGGCCGCGACATCGAGCGGGATGACCTTCATCCCGTTGACGACGCGGGTCTTGCCCGCGGCCACCAGGGTCTCGGCCTTCTTCCAGTCGATGATGTGCAGGTAGTCCATGTCGTTCTGCGACGCGCCGGACTCCATGTACGGCTTGCCCTGGCCCTCGGTGCCCGCCGACATCTCGGTGTCCCACGAGTTGATGAACACCCACCCGTCACTCGCCAGCTTGCCCGCGTCGGCGAGGTCTTGCGCGTACGGCGGCAGCTCCACCGCCCAGCTCGACTCCGGATCGATGCGCCCCTTCTCCTTGTCGAACTTCCAGAAGACGGCAGCACCGCGGTACTCGTCCTTGTACTTGTCCAGCGTCGCGTAGGCGCCGCCGAGCGGAGCGGCGTATTGGCTGGTCTCGACCACGTACTCGGTGTTCGGCGTGACGAACGCCCCGCCGTGGTCGCTCATCACCAGCGGATTGCTCACGATCTGCTTGGTCATGAAGTCTTCGAGGTCGACCACCGCGACGCGCGCGTTGGCCTTGTCGTTCACGAACAGGTAGCGCCCGTCGTACTCGCCGCCGGTCTCGGACAGGTTGGGGTGGTGCACGTCGCCCCAGGTGATCTCCTTGCCACCCTGCGCGCCCTGCTCGTACACCACCTCGTCGCCGAGGCCCCCGTAGCCGTAGCCCTGCCAGGGCTCGGGGCCGAACACGCTGATGTACTTGATGATCCGCATGCTCGGCACGCCGATGACCACGATGTTCCCGCCATGGCCACCCGACGCGAAGATCAGGTAGTCGTCCAGCTTGCCGGAGGGGTGGAAGGTCTTGGCCGCCGCCAACACGTCGGCCTCGGTGAGGCCGCGCTCGGTCATGATCGACGCGAGATCGCCGCCGGCGCCCGCGGCCGGTGCCGCGGTGGTGGGAGAGTCCCCACCGGCGCAGGCGGCGAGGGCGAAGAGCAGAGAAGGAGAGAGCATACGAACCTCGAAGCGACCCGGGGTCATGCAACGATCATGCCACGCCTCCTGACTGCGCTTTGCCTCACTCAGCCCACGTTCGCATCGGTTGAGTGACCGAGGGGGGTGTGTCCGAGGCCACACCACGGCGCGCCTTTCTGCACGGCCCGACGTCAGCGAACGAACACCACGCCCGCGCCGCCGCGCGCCTCCAGGTGCGCGCTGCGACCCACCGGCAGGTCGCTCCCCGCCGAGGCCCAGACCCGCCACGCGGCGGGCCGCCCGAGGACCACCCGCGCGTCGAGTCCACTCCGCCACGACACGCCTGCCGTCGATGTTTC
>SXOM01000173.1 GCA_005776735.1 Pseudomonadota bacterium | reverse complement strand
TCCACGCCGGCCTGGCCCGCCTCCCGGGCGCGCGCGACGTCGGCCCGCGCGTCGGCGACCTCGCCGCGCGCTTCGGCCACGCCGCCCTGGGTGGTCTGCCGCTCCCCGCGCGCTTCGCGAAGGGCCGCACGCGCGGCTTCGACCGCGGCGTCGGCCGCCACCAGCCGCGCCTGGCCGTCGGCGAAGCTGGTCCGGACGTCCTCCGGAAGCCGCGCGAGCTGCATGGCGGCGATGTGGCGAGGGAGGCGGGACTGGGCGACGGTGGCGACGTCGGCGGCGGTGAGGTCGTCGTCGGCGAGGGTGGGGGCGACCCACAGGCACAGGAGCAGGGCGAACATCGACCCCGCCTAACGCTACGCGAGGAAGGTCCACACGCCGACGCCGAGGCCGCCGTTCTTGAACGTCGTGAGCCGCTCCACCCGCTCGTCCACCCGCATCGCGAGTCGGCGATCGGGAGAGAGGAAGACCACCCGCCAGCTCTGGAACCGCTCGCGGAGCACCCGGCCGAAGGCGGTGTAGGTGCCGTCGACGTGTTCGCCCAGGCGCTCGCCGTACGGCGGGTTGGTGACCACGGTCCCGACCACGGCGGGCGGCTCGATCTGCAGGACGTCGAGGTGGCGGAAGCTCGGCGAGACCCCCGCGCGCTTGGCGTTCTGGATGGCGCCGAGCACGGTGGGAGCGTGGTGATCGCTGCCCACGATCGGCACGGCGGGTGGGTGGCTCGGAGCACGAACGGGAGTTGCGCCTGGGGCGCCGGGCTTGGAGCGCTTGGGGCCGCTGGCGCCCACCCACTCGTCACACGCAAACGACCTCCGACCGAAGGGCGGTCGCTCGGCCGCGAGGAGCGCCGCCTCGATCGGGAGGGTGCCGGAGCCGCAGAACGGGTCGTAGAGCGCGTCGCCGCCGTCCCATTCGGCGAGCGCGAGCAGGCAGGCGCCGAGGTTCTCGCGGATGGGCGCGCGCACGGTGTCCTGCCGCCAACCGCGGCGGTGCAACAGGTCGCCGCCCGCATCGACCGAGATCGTCGCGACGTCGTCCACCACGCGCACCTGCACGAGCTGCGCCACGCGGGGGCGCGCGCCCTTGTCGGCGACGTACGCGGTCTTGCGCGCGTCGCGGATCATCGCCGTGGCGGCGCGGGTGACGGTGTCCTTGAAGTGGAGCCGGCTCCCCTTGGTGCTGACCTCGACCCGCACCTCGGCGGCGGGGTTGAGCACCTGCTTCCACGGGATCCGCTTGATGAGGCCGCCCAGGGCGTCGGGGCTGCGGGCGGGGCCGGTCGCGAGCTCCAGGAGCATCTGCGAGGGGGTGCGCATGGTGCGGGTGAGCGTCGCGACCCGGGCGGCGTCGGCGGCGAAGCGCACCCCGCCGGGGACGATCTCGCCTTCGAGGCCCAGCCCGGCGAGCTCGGCCGCGACGACGGGCTCGAGGCCCGGATGGATGACGGCGAACCCGTGCATGGACATCGGCGCGGCTTAGCCCGCGCTACACTTCGGGCGCCATGGTCCTCGCCCCCCTGCTCGTGTTCTTCGCCTGCGCTGCGGGTGGCGACCCGGCGGCAGGCGACACGGGCGCCGGCGCCGATTCTCACGACGAAGCGTGCGCCGACGTTCCCACCTTGGACTGGGACAACTTCGGGCATGGGTTCCTGGTGGCCAGTTGCCAGGGCTGCCACGCGAGCACGGCCACCGAGCGCCAGGGCGCCCCGGAAGCGGTGGTGTTCGACACGGTCGACGACGCGTGGCGCCAGAAGGAGGCGATCCTGCGCTCGGCGGCGGGGGACGCCCCCTCGATGCCGCCCCGCGGCGGCGTGTCGGACGATGACCGGACGCGGCTGAAGTGGTGGTTGGAGTGTGGCACCCCGGGGGCCTGACCTGTGGTAGTCTGCCCCCGCGGCGCCCGACCCCGGCGCCGGTGGGAGCCCCCCGATGCTGAGCCTCTGCCTCCTGGCCTGCGCCCCCGAGCGTGATCTCGCGCCGGTCGCCCCCGAAGCGGTGGCCGACGCCAGCGGCGGCGAGGTCGACGATCCGAGCCCCTACGTGGTGGTCGACACCGCCGAGGTCACCCAGCCCGCGCTGACCGCCGAAGCGGTCCAAGCCGCCGTCGAGGCCGCGATCGACGCGGTGCTGGCGGTCGATCCCAACGACATTGCCGATGCCTACGAGGGCATCTGGGCCCTGCGCGACGACGGGGACTGCCCGTACTACTACCCGGAGTACCTGGAGCTCTACGACCAGTACATCTGGTCGGACTCGTGCACCAGCGCCGCGGGCGCCACCTTCGATGGGTACGCCTACTACTCGGCGTACCACGACTACGTCGGCAGCTACTACACCTACGACCGGTACTTCTACGTGTACGGCTCTCCGGTCGAGATGACCGGGCCCGACGGCCAGCAGCTCGTCGGGAGCGGAACCGCGTACATGTACGACATCGACTACTGGGCGTACGGGTACCGGGCCACGGCCACCCAGCTCCAGGGGGCGTGGCGCTGGGAAGGCGCGCAGTACGCCGACAGTTGGCTCGGCAAGGGGGTCAGCATCGACCTGACCCTCTACACCACGCAGTACGACGGTGGCGGAGCCACCTACACGTCGGTCAACGGCAGCCTCTCCGACATCGACGACACCATCACCGCGGTAAACTTCGACTCGGTCTACCTGATGAACGCCGCGACGGGCACCACCTGCGACCAGGAGCCCGGCGGCACGATTCGGGTGCGGGACGCCGAGGGGAGTTGGTACGACGTGACCTTCGACGGGCCGGCCTACTCGGGCGCACCTTCGTTCCCCGCGGCCTGCGACGGGTGCGCGGAGGTGTGGTGGCGGGGTGAGCTCCTGGGCAGCGCCTGCCCCGACACGGCGGCGCTCGTGGGGTGGGAGGAACGCCCGTGGAACTGACGCTCTGGCTCCTGGTGTCCTGCGTCGTCGAGTCCCCGTCCGACGTGTCCCCGGGGGTCGAGGACCCGTCCGACACGCCCGACGCGCCGGAGTTGTTGTCGGCGGTGGCCGTGCTGGAGCGCGCGAGCCTGGACCTGCGCGGCGTCCGCCCGACGGTGGCCGAGGTGGAGGCCGTGGAGACCGACCCCGCCCGGCTCGACGCGATGATCGCGGGGTTCATGGAGGACGAGCGGTTCGGCGAGCGGGTGCGCGACCTGTTCTCGACGATCTACCTCACGCGCAGCGACTACTTCTACGTGGGCGCCGCCGACTACGGCCAGACCGACGAAGCCGCGTTTGCACGCGCGGTGGGCGACGAGCCCCTCCGGATCTTGTCCACCATCGCCGAGGAGGACCTCCCCTACACCCAGATCGTGCTCGGCGAGTGGAGCATGGCCGACGAGAGCATCGGCCATGCGTGGCCGATGGACTACCCGGCCGACGGTGAAGGGTGGGAGAAGGTGCACTACACCGATGGGCGGCCGCACGCCGGCATCCTCTCGACCAACGGCCTCTGGTGGCGGTACATGACCAACGGCTCCAACGCCAACCGTGGCCGTGCCAACGCCATCAGCCGCATCCTGTTGTGCGAGGACTACCTCGGCAAGCCGATCAGCTTCGACCGCAACGTGAACCTGCTCGATCAGGGCGCGGTCAACGACGCGCTCAAGACCAACCCGGGCTGCGTGGCCTGCCACAACACCCTGGACCCGATCGCCAGCTACCTCTGGGGTTTCTACTACTTCAACTACGACAGTCGCGACGACACCACCTACTACCACCCCGAGCGGGAGCAATACTGGCAGTCGATGACCGGGGTGGCGCCCGGCTGGTACGGGAGCCCCGGCTACGACCTGGACGACCTGGGCCTGCAGGTCGCGGCCGATCCTCGGTTCCCCGGTTGTATGGTCGAGCAAAGCTACGAGCTGTTCCTTGGTCGATCGTCCACCCTGGCGGACACCGCGGCGCTCAGCGCGCTCCGCGAGGTGTTCCTCGCCCACGACCTGACGCTCCGTCCGCTCTTCGCGGCGGTCCTGGCCAGCGATGCCTACCGCGCGGCCCCTGCCGAGGACGCCTCCCTGGCCAGCCGCAAGCTGCTCAGCGCCGACCAGCTCGGTACGGTCCTGGAGGACCTCACCGGGTTCCGGTTCACCTACCAGGGGTACGACATGCTCCAGACCGACACCTACGGCCTGCGCACGCTGGCCGGCGGGGTGGACGGTGTGTACTCCACCCGCCCGGCCGAGGAGCCGACCGCGACGATGGTGCTCGTGCACGAGCGGGTCGCGCAGGCGGCCGCGGCCTACGTGGTCGAGGGCGACCAGGCGGCCGCCGAGCCTCGGCTGTTCACCGAGGTGGCGTTGTCGGCCACGCCGGACTCCGACCCGGAGGGGTTCGTGGCCCAGCTCCAGGTGCTGCACCTGCGGCTCTACGGCAACCGTGTCGCCGCCGACGGGCCCGAGGTCCAGGCCAACGTCGCGTTGTGGCGCGAGCTGTACGCCGCCGAGAGCACGCCTGCCGCCGCGTGGAGCGACCTGCTCTCGGTCCTGTTTCGCGACCCCGCCTTCCTCTTGTACTGAGGCACCCATGCGCCGTCGTGACTTCCTCGCCGCCTCCGCACTCGGTGCCACCCTGCTCCCGGTCCGCCGCGCGTTCGCCGACGACGCCGTGCCCGCGCGCAGCCGAAAGTTCATCTTCGTCGTGAACTACGGCGGTTGGGACCCGACGCGGGTGCTGGCGCCGGAGTTCGACAACCCCAACGTGGACATGGAGCGCGACGCGGGCACCGGCGTGGTGGGCGGCATCGAGTTCACCGAGCACGCCGACCGGCCGAGTGTCACCCGGTTCATGAACGACTGGCACACGCGGATGCTCATCCTCAAGGGTGTGCTGGTGCCGTCGGTGGCGCACGAGAATTGCCTGCGGCTCTGCATGACGGGCTCCACCCGCCAGGATGCCTCCGACTGGCCGGCGATCGTCGGCGGGGTCACGGGCGAAGACTTCGCCCTGCCCCACGTCGTCGCGGCCGGGCCGTCCTTCCCGGGCGCGTTCGGGGCCTTCGTCACGCGGACGGGGACCAGCGGCCAGTTGCCGGCCCTCCTCGACGGGAGTGTGCTCGGCTGGAGCGACCTCGACGTGCGGGCGCCGAGCGCGCGCGCCGAGCAGATCATGGACCGCTACCTGGAGCGGCGCACCGCGGCGTGGAACCTGGCCACCCGACCGGGACGCGACGCCGAGCTCGGCGCCGCCTACGCGACGGCGCTGGATCGTGCCCAGTCGCTCAAGGGGCTGCGCGACCTGGTGAACTGGTCCGGCTCGTCGGGCTTCTCCGAGCAGGTGGACTTCGCGGTCGACGCCCTCTCCCTCGGCGTGTCGCGTTGCCTCACGCTCTCGTTCTCGCTCAATGGCTGGGACACCCACGTCTCCAACGACATCTACCAGTCCCAGAACTTCGAAGCCCTGTATTCTGGGCTCGCCACCCTGATGGAGAAGCTCGGGCGCCTGCCCGGCGAGAGCGGCGGCACGCTCGCCGACGAGACCGTCCTGGTCGTGCTCTCCGAGATGGGGCGCACCCCCAAGCTCAACGCCGGCCAGGGCAAGGACCACTGGCCCTACACCAGCATGATGGTCGTCGGCCCCGGGGTGACCGGCGACCGCGTGATCGGCGGCTACGACGCGATGTACTACGGTCGCACCCTCGACCTGGCGACGGGCGAGCTCGACGACGCCGGCGACAACCTCTCGGCCGACGTGATGGGCGCCACCTTGCTCGGCCTCGCGGGCGTGGACAGCGAAGAGTTCCTCCCGGGCGTGGCGCGCCTGGACGGCGTCCTCACCGGGTAGGGCCTACGCGCGCCGCCGCCGCGCGAGCACCAGTCCGGCCAGGATCGCACCCGCGAGCAAACGTTCGGGCGACCCATTGCTCGCACAGCCGCAATCGGGGCTCGGCGACGGTTCCCCGTCGGTGTCGGTGTCGCCGCTGTCCGGAGCGGGCTCGCCGCTGTCGCACGGATCCACCACCGCGGGGTCGGTGTCGTCGCAGTCCTCGTCGACGGGGGCCCCGTCCTGGTCCTGGTCGTCGTCGTCGTTGCCCAGGCAGTCGGCGTCCACCCCGTCGTACCAGGCGTCGGTGGCGCCGGGGTGGACCGTGGCGTCGGCATCGTCGCAGTCGCGGTCGCTCTCGTACCCGTCGGCGTCCTCGTCGACCGCGTGGACGTCGGGGCCGCCGTAGGCGCCGATGTCGGAGCGGCTCCCGTCGCGGTCGGTGAGCGAGGGGTTGCCGGCGTCGATCATCGGGCTCGTGCCCGCCAGGACGAAGCTGTCGTTGTCGTGGCCGTCGTCCCACCAGCCGGCAAATCCCGGCTCGGCGGCGAGCGAAGCCGGCGTCGCGCCGAGGCTGCCCCCCGCGTCGCCGGCGACGTTCCCGTACAGGTTGCCGTGCTCGAACTCCAACCGGGCCGCGCTCGGCTCGTCGTACACGTGCAGGGCGGCCCCGGCGGCGGTGTAGGCGATGACGGTGTTGTCGAGGGAGAGGCCGGTCTGCACGACACAGAACCCGCCCGCGGCTTCCGACGCCGCGTTGCCCACCACCGTGGCGTTGATCAGCTCGTGCGCGATGGCGTACACGAAGCAGGCCGCGCCGCCGACCGCGGCCTGGTTGGTCGCGAACACGGTGTTGGTCCAGCGGTTCGGCACGTCGAGGGCCTCGACGCCTTCGATGTACGCACCGCCCCCGTACCCGGCGCTGTTGGATTGGAACACGCTGTTGTCCACCCGGAGGGTGCCGGTGGTGTTCCGGGCGATGAGTCCACCGCCAAAGGCTTCGTTCCCCGCCACGTTGCCCGTGAGGGTGGTTCGTGACACCTCGAGCTCGTCCGGCCACGCGACGTAGAGCCCGCCGCCGCTCTCGCCGGCCGCGTTGTCCGCGATCACGCTGTCGCGCACGCGGAAGTCGGCGGACGACGGGTACCCGCCGTCCCAGTGGATCCCCCCGCCGGAGTAGGTGGTGGCGGTGTTGTATTGAATGGTGGACGCGTCGACGGTGGTCCCGCCCTGCCCGTACATCACCAGGCCGCCGCCGTAGCTGTACGACTGGTTGTCGGTGACCGTGAGGTGGTCCAGGGTCGCGCTCGGCACGTAGCCGATGAGGGCGCCTCCCCCCGACCCGTAGGTGGAGGTGTTCCCGGTGATCGTGGTGTCGCGGAGCACCAACGGCCCGTCGTACAGCGCGTACGCGTAGATGGCGCCGGCATCGTAGTAGGCGAGGCCGGTCGAGAACACGCAATCGTCGAACTCGGCCGAACCGTAGTAGTAGGCGTACACGTGGCCGCCGTAGCCGTAGATGGCGGTGCCGTCGGCGAACGTGCCACCCGCCTCGCGCAGCGACACACCGAGGTAGCTGTAGATCCCCCCGCCGGTCCCGTAGGTGCTGTTGTCGGTGTAGCTCGCGCCCGCTTCGTCGACGCTCGCGTAGTTGTAGGCATACACCGCGCCGCCGCCGGTCTCGGCGTAGTTGTTCGACCACACGGTGTCGGTGGTGTTCAGGGTGCTCCCGGTCTCGACGTACCCGCCGCCACCGTAGTTCGCGGCGTTGGCGTCGAGCGTGGCGCCGTCCAAGGTGACACTGGCGTACGAGGTGGCGTACACGCCGCCGCCGTAGGCGAGGGCCTCGTTGCCGG
Source organism: Pseudomonadota bacterium (assembly GCA_005776735.1). GTDB lineage: Bacteria > Myxococcota_A > UBA796 > UBA796 > SXON01 > SXON01. The sequence goes on along the minus strand of SXOM01000173.1, from coordinate 1,168 downwards.
TGAAGCTCCCGCCCACCAGCGTCGCTGCGGCGTAGTTGGTGAGCGACACGGCGCCCCCGTGGTAGACCTCGGCGGTGTTGGCCGTGAACGTCGGCTCCTCGAAGCTCAGCGTGCCGGCGTTGGCGTGGACCGCGCCCCCGTTGCCTCCGGTGGTGGTGTTGCCCACGTACACCGCGCCCGACTCGCTCCCGGTCACGACGTAGAAGTGGTTGGCGCCGCCGTCGAGCGAGGCCACGTTGTCTTCGTAGCGGCCGCCCGACAACGTCGCCGTCGCGTAGTACAGCGACAGTGCGCCCCCGTACTGGGCGCTGTTTCCGGTGTGCGTCTCGGTCGCGGCGTCGTAGGACGAGCTGGTTCCGACGTAGGCCGATCCGCCCCAGCCGTTGGGGGCCGCATTGTCGGAATAGACGACATCGGTGCTGACCACCGGGTTGAAGTACCCGGCGTAGATGCCACCCCCGTGGTAGTACGCGACGTTCGCGGTGTACACCACCTCGGACTGGATCGCCGTGACCTGGCTGTCGAGGTAGATGCCAGCCCCGTAGTACGCCGAGTTTCCAGAGAACTCCACGTCGTTGAGCGTCAGGACGGAGCCCGTGCCGTAGGCGTAGATGCCGGCGCCCACGTAGGCCTGGTTGTCCTGGAAGCGCGAGCTGTCGATGGTGAACTCCCCGTTCCCCAAGACCGCGCCCCCGTACGAGGCGCCGTAGCTCCCGGAGTCGCGGACCACGACGTCCTCGAGGCTCCCGCCGCCGACGATCGACACCGCGGCGGTGCCCGAGGAGGTGAGCGTCACGCCGCGCACGTCCAGGCCCGCATTGCCCACGAGCGGGGCGACCCCCAGCCCGTCGATGGTGGTGGCGCCGGAGCCGTTGCGGCTCTGCAGGCTCACCCGGACCGGGAACGTGGCCCCCAGGAAGGTCCCGTCGCCGAGCACGATCGTGTCGCCCGCGGCGGCGATGGCCGCGGCGTCGGCGAGGGTGGCCACGCTGCCCGAACCATCCGCTTCGACGGTCAGGGTGGCGGCGAGCGCGGGACAGAGCAGGGCCAGCACGGGGGCTCCGGAAGGGCGCCAGAGTGTACCATTCGAGGGGGCACACGGTCGGACGGGCGGCGCGGCGCGACCGGCCCGGACGGCGGCCGAGGCGGGCCCGCGCCGCGGCGCCCC
>SXOM01000020.1 GCA_005776735.1 Pseudomonadota bacterium | reverse complement strand
CTCGGCGCGGCCCGGGCGCACGCGGCCGAGGAGATCGAGGCCGTGCTGCGCCAGCTCGTCACCGTGCGCGTGCAGCTCGGCCTGGTCGCGCTCGCCGGGGACACCGGGCCGGTGCGCGCCCACCTCGCGGAGCTCGGCGCGCGGGCCCGCGCGCTCGCGGAGGTCGCGTGAACGCCATAGGGTCGACCCCGATGGCGCGCCTCCTCGTCGTCGATGACGACCCCCACCTCCGCGAAGTCCTCCGCTACGCCCTCAGCCGCGATGGCCACGAGGTGCGCGAAGCGCGCGACGGCGCCGAGGCGGTGAAGCTCGCGCTCGCCGAAGCGCCCGACCTCGTGGTGCTCGACATCGTGATGCCGGTGATGGACGGCCTCGAGGCCTGCCGCGAGCTGCGCAAGAAGAGCACGGTGCCGGTGGTGTTCCTGTCCAGCCGGGACGAAGAGCTCGACCGGGTGCTGGGCCTGGAGATGGGCGGCGACGACTACCTCACCAAGCCGTTCTCCACGCGCGAATTGTGTGCGCGGGTCAAGGCCGTGCTGCGCCGGGCGCGCCCGATGCCCCGGGCGGCCGACGAAGCCGCCGTCCTCCGCTGCGGGACGCTTCGGCTGGACGTGGTGGAGCACCGCGCGTGGGTCGACCACGCCGCGGGCCCGCACGAGGTGGTGCTCACGGTCACGGAGTTCGCGCTCCTGGAGGTGCTGATGTCGCGCCCCGGCCGCGCGTACACGCGGGAGGAGCTCACCGACCGGGCGTATGGCGACGGGTACCACCTCGCCGAGCGCACCCTGGACAGCCACGTGCGGCGCATCCGCGCCAAGCTGCGCGACGAGGGCCTGGATCCCATCGAGACGGTGCACGGCCTCGGGTACCGGCTGCGGAGTTGACATGACGCTGCCCCCCCGCTTGCCGCTCGGGGCGTGGCTGGTGGGCAGCTCGGTCGCGGTCCTCGCCCTCCCGGTGGTCGCGCTGCTCGGCACGGGCGCGCTCGCCTGGGACCTCGTGCAGCAGACGCGCGAAGACCTCGAACACCAAGGGGCGCTGCTCGCGATGATCGCCGAGGAGCGGATGGGGCGCCCCGAGCGGATGAGCGAGATGTTGGCCGAGGCCAAGACCCAGACGCTCGCCGGCATCCGCATCGTCGACGACGCGGGCGTGGTCGTCGCCTCCAGCGGCGACGACGTGGGCGCCGACCTGAGCGACGACGCCGAGGTCCGCACCGCCCTGGCCGGCAGCAAGGGGCTGGCGATCAAGCAGCGCGACCCGGTCCCGTGGCGGTCGCGCTCGGGCAGCTCGGCGCTGGCCGATCCCGAGCAGTACCAGACCCGCCACGCCGACGTCCGGGTCTTCGTCGCGGTCCCGGTGCGCAAGGGGGAGGACGTGCTCGGCGCGGTGGTCTTGTCGCGCACCCCGCGCGAGGAGTGGCAGACCTTCTGGCAGATGGCGCCGCGCTTGTCGGGCGGCGGGCTGGCGGCGCTGCTGCTCGCGGCGGGGTCGTCGTTGTTCATCGGCTGGCGGGCGTCGCGGAGCCTGCGCCTGCTCGCCCGGGTCAGCGAACGCCTCAGCGCGGGCCAGGTCGACGAGGCTGCGCTCGACGATGCCAAGGGGTCGCGCATCCTCGAGACCGCGCGGCTCGCCGAGGCGATGGGCACGATGGCGGCGCTGCTCCGCGCGCGCATGGCCTACATCACCGAGTTCGCCGGGAACGTGTCGCACGAGTTCAAGACGCCCGTCTCCTCGTTGCGCGGGACCATCGAGCTGCTGCGCGACGACGACGGCATGCCGCCCGAGCAGCGCGCCCGCTTCCTGGACAACGCCCTCGGCGACCTGGACCGGCTCTCCAACCTCGTCGGCGGGCTCCTGAGGTTGGCCCGCGCCGAAGAGGGCGGCGAGCGTGCGCCCGTCGACCTGGACGGCGTGGCGCAGGGCGTGGTGCGACGCCACGCCGGGGTCGCCCTGACCGGGAGCGCGGGGACGGTCCTCGCGGCCGAGGAGCAGCTCGCCGCCGTGCTCGAGAACCTCGTGGCCAACGCCCGCCGCCACGGGGGACCGACCGTTCGGGTGGAAGCGTGGCGCCGCGGTGGGCGCGCCGGCTTCGACGTGGTCGACGACGGCGCCGGGATCGACCCGCGCATGCTCGGTCAGCTCTTCGATCGATTCTTCACGACCGACCGCGAGCGGGGCGGCACCGGCCTCGGCCTCGCGCTGGTGCGCACGGTGTGCGAGCGGCACGGCGGTGGGGTGAGCGTGGCGAGCCGCCCGGGGGAGACCCGGTTCACCGCGTGGGTGGACGCGCGCTGACGCAGCGGGCCGGCCGCCGGACCCTGCGCGCGTCAGGCCGGTCGCGGGCCGGACCCCACCAACGCGAGCAGCGCGTCGGCGCCCACCGGCGGCGACGACGACCACGCCACCATCGCGGTCCGCGGGGCCATCGCCACCACCTCGGCGACGAACCGCGCTTCGTGGGCGCGCCGGGCCACGAGGACCGGATCACGGAGGTCGAGGGGGGACAAACACGCGTTGAGCACCCACGCCCACGGGTGGATGCCGGCGCGGTGGAGGTCGGCGGCGAGGGCGGCGGCCTCGTGGACGGGGGTGGCCTCGGGCTGGGTGACGAGGATCACGTGGGTGAACGCCGGGTCACGCAGGCGCGGGAGCAGGTCGCGAACGTACGCCGGGGCGCCCGACGCGGTGCGGGTGACTTCGCGGTGGTAGGCCTCGCTGGCGTCGAGGAGCAACAGGGTGTGGCCGGTGGGGGCGGTGTCGAGGATGACCCAGCCCTCGGTCCCCGCGGCGATCGTGCGGGCGAACGCGCGGAAGACCGCGATCTCCTCGGTGCAGGGGGAGCGAAGGTCCTCCTCGAGCATGGCGCGACCGGCCGCGTCCAACGCGGGGCCCGCCTTGGCGAGGACCTCGGCGGTGTACGCCGCGGTCTCGGCTTCGGGGTCGATGCGGCCGACGGTGACGCCCTCGACCCGCTCGGGCAGGGCCGCCGCGACGTGCGCCGCGGGGTCGGTGGTGGAGAGGTGCACACGCTGCCCCCGGCGGGCCAAGGCGACCGCCAGCGCGGCCGCGACGGTGGTCTTGCCGACGCCGCCCTTGCCCCTCGTGAGGACCACGCCGTGCCCGATCGGGGCGAGCGCGTCGACGAGCGCGGACAGCGGCGGCAGCGTGGCCGGGGCGGGGGTTGGTGTTGCGGGCGGCGGCGACGCCGGGGACGCACCGGGCTGGAGGCGTCGGAGGCCCGCGAGGCCCATCGGGGCGTCGCCCAGCAAGGGCAACGTGGTGCACGGGAGCCGCCGAAGGCCTGGTGCCATCGCCTCGATCGCCGCGGCGGCGCCTTGCTCCCAGGCGTGCGCCACCGGGTCGTCGCGGGTGGCGCGGAAGCCGCCGT
>SXOM01000172.1 GCA_005776735.1 Pseudomonadota bacterium | reverse complement strand
GGCGAACGCCGCGGGCGCCCCGGCGAAGCGGGTGATCGGAAACGCGAGGAGCGCGCCCAAGGTGTCGGGGAACCACAGGACCCCCCCGTCGGGGACCGCGAAGCTCCCGGCCTCCCACGGCAGACGACCGGCCGCCAACGCCTCGGACACCCACCAGTACCCGTGCACGTGTTCGAAGACGTCGCCCTGGGGGTGGCCGGGAACGGCCGCGCCGAGCTGCGTGAGCGCGGGGCCGACCACGAGCGCGGCGAGCCCGACGAGGAGCACGAGCGGGACCAGGTGGGGACGGAGGGCGCGCAGGCGGAGGGACCGGGTGGGACATCGCTGCCCCACGGTGGGGCACGCGTACCCGATTGCCGATCGGGCGGAAACCGTGTATCCGAAACGGATCTCTGGAGCCGTCGTGCGCCCCATCTCCGTCCTGTTCCTGCTCGCCGCGTGCTCCGACTACAACCTCACCGGCAATCCCAACCCCGACGGCGACGGCGACTCGGGCGACGACTTCGACCCCGACGACGACACCATCGACTTGGGCCAGTGCGGTGAAGCCGACCTCGATCGCCGCGATGTAGGCATCGACGAGTCCTGTGTGGCCGAGGCCATCACCGGGACGTTCACCCCGGTCATCAAGTGGCAGCAGCGCGCCGTGGGCGACACCTATGTCACCCCCATCGTCGGCCAGCTCACCGACGACAACGGCAACGGCATGCTCGACTCCGGCGACACGCCCGACGTGGTCGCCTCCAACGGGGTCGGCGTCACCTACGCGCTCGACGGCGCCACCGGCGCGGTCCTGTGGTCCTCGGGCAACCTCGGCGCCGAGCCGATGACGCCCGCGCTCGGCGACCTCGACGGCGACGGGTGGACCGAGGTGGTCGGCGCCGGCGCCAGCGGCATCCAGGCCTACGACGGCCGCACCGGCGCGGTGAAGTGGAGCATCGGGGCGTACGCCGGCGGGCACACCCCCCAGTGCGGCGCGGTCGGCGTCTACGACTTGTCGGGCGACGGCGCGGCCGAGGTGGTCATCGGCCACGCAGCCTACGACGGCGCGACGGGCAGCCAGTTGTGGAACGTCAACGGCGTGGGCGACGGCGCCGGGCACTCGTGGGCCGCGCCCATGGGCGTGGCCGCCGACGTCGACCGGGACGGGAAGCTCGAGGTGGTGGTCGGGAACGCGCTGTTGGGCGCCAACGGCAAGATCAAGTGGCAGAACGGCAAGTCCGACGGGTTCGTGGCCGTCGCCAACTTCGACAGCGACGACTACGGCGAGATCGTGGTCGCCGGCGAGGGCAACGTGCGCCTGCAGGACGACGACGGGACCGTGCTCTGGTCGCGCAACGGCCTCACCGGCTCGACCACGGGCGCGCCCACGGTCGCCGACTTCGACGGGGACGGCGAGCCGGAGATCGGCGTCGCCGGCATGGGCCAGTACGTCGTGCTCGAAGGCGACGGCGCGGTCAAGTGGACGCGCACCACCAACGACTACAGCTCCGGCTTCACCGGCAGCGCGGTGTTCGACTTCGAAGGCGACGGGGCCGCCGAGGTCGTGTACGCCGACGAGAACGACGTCTTCGCGTTCGACGGCGCCACCGGCGCGGTGAAGATGCGCGAAGCCAGCCACAGCAGCGCCACGTGCTCGGAGTACCCCTCGATCGCCGACGTCGACAACGACGGCCACGCCGACATCATCTACACCTCGAGCGCCTACAGCGGCAGCGAGACGGGCGTGACGGTCATCACCGACGCCGACGCGTCGTGGATGGCGGGCCGCCCGGTGTGGAACCAGCACGGCTACTCCATCACGCACATCGAGGACGACGGGTCGATCCCCGCCGTGCCCGACGTCAACTGGGACAGCTACAACAGCTTCCGCTCCGGCGACATGGCCGCGGCCGAAGGGGGCCTGTTGACCGACGCGGTGCCGGTGCTCCACGACGTGTGCAACGACGAGTGCGACCAGGGCCACCTGTACATCACCGTCAGCCTCGGCAACATGGGCATGACGACGATGCCCGCCGGCGTGCCGCTCACGCTCTACTCCGACGGTGCCGCGCTCGCGACGGAGTACACGACCGAGGAGCTCGAGCCGGGCGAAGGCAGCAAGGGCATGGTGTTCGACCTCGATCCGGAGCTCGTCGGCGACGTGGTGTCGGTCAAGGCCGACGTGTCCGACGCGGGCTCGGTCCTCGCCGAGTGCAACGAGGACAACAACAACCTCAAGATCGAGAAGGGGTTGTGTAAGTAGGGCGGCGCGCCGCGACCGTCCCGAGCTCGAGGGGGGCTCGCGCGCGCCGCGCGACGTCCGACGGCCTCGGCCGCCTTCGCGGACGGTCGCGGGCCGTCGCCCCCACGCCCTCCTTGCGTTAGCTCGCGGCATGTTCGCGCTCCTCATCGTCCTGTCCGCGTGCGACAGCGAGGCCCCCCCCGCGGCCGCGCCCGTCGCCCCTCTCGTCGCCCTGCCGCCCACTCCCGGGGCCGCACCGACCGCGCCCTCGGCCCCGAGCGCCGACGTGGTGTCGGGCACCGTGGCCGAGACCGTGCCGGCCGGGGCCTACACCTACGCCCGGGTCACCACGGCCGACGGCGAGGTGTGGGCCGCTTCCACGGGCGATGCGCCGGCGGTGGGCGCCACGGTGAAGATCAGCACCCACCTCCCGATGAAGGACTTCCACAGCGAGTCGTTGGGCCGGGACTTCCCCCTGGTGTACTTCGTCGAAGCCTGGGACGGCTCCGGGCCGCCGGCGCGCACGGGCGGGGCCAGCCTGCCGTCGGGGCACCCGTCGGTCGCGGCCGACGCGGCGCCCAGCGGGCCCACCGGCATCGAGCAGGTCGCGCCGGCCGCCCCCGCCGCCGAGACGGGCCCCCCCGCCGGCGACAAGACCGTGGCCGAGGTGTGGGCGGGGCGCAAGGCGCTCGCCGGCCGGCAGGTGACCGTGAAGGGCAAGGTGGTGAAATTCACCCGCGGCGTCCTCGGCAGCAATTGGGCGCACATCCAGGACGGGTCCGGCGAGCCGGGCACCAACGATCTCACCGTCACGACCAAGGCCGAAGCGACGATCGGCGACACGGTGATGGCCACGGGGGTGGTCGCCGTCGATCGCGACTTCGGGGCCGGCTACACCTACGAGGTCATCGTCACCGACGCGTCGTTGGCGATCGCGAAGTAGGCGGTCGAAAAACGAGGGAGCCGCCCTCCCGAAGCGGGGGGGCGGCTCGATGCGCCTCTGGGCGCCTGATGGGGAGGGGCAAGGGCCCCCACCCCGTTTTTCGGTCCGAACTACTTGTTGTACTCGTGGACGGACTCGACCTCGAAGGCGCTGCCCTCACCGTGACACACGTCGCAGCTCTCGCCGTAGGTGTCGTCGGTGTTGATGGCCGCGTGGGCCTCGGTGTCGGTGGAGTCGTGGCAGGTCACGCAGCCGCGGGTGCTCGGGTCCTTCCACTCCTCGTTGTCGCCGTGGCAGGCTTCGCAGGCGCGGACGCCGCCGTCCTGCCGCGGGAACGCGACCGAGTACTCCTCGCCGCAGGTGCCGTCGTCTTCGTACTCGAAGCACCACGACCCGCCGTCCATCTCACTCGACCCGTGGATCTTGTGGATCATGATCGGGAAGTCGGAGTTCTCGTTGCCCGCCGTGTGGCACATCACGCAGTAGTTGACGCCCACGCGCCCGCTGCCGTGGAACTCGATCGTGTTGTGGCAGTTCTCACAGCCCGCCTCGCTGATGACCTCGCGGGGCTCGATCGTGGTGGCGTCGCCGAGCAGCACGTCGATGTAGTCGGAGTCGGCCACGCGCCAGCGCACGCAGTCGTCGTCCCACAGGTTGGTGTAGAGGTCGATGCCGAGGCGGTAGGTACCGCTCTGCAGCTCCGCACCGTACCAGTCGCCGTCGTCGCTCATCTGCGCGGGGTAGGTCGACGGGATCGTGTAGTTGGTACCATCACTGTTGGTGAAGGTGTACGTCCACACGCCCGTCGACTCGTCCTGCGTGGAGGAGCCGCGCATCGACCCGACGATGTTGCTGCTGCTCGGGCTCGGCGAGTACATCGTCCGCGTCATGTGCTCGGACGGGCCGGTGAAGACCGCGGTCGCGCTGCCCGCCACGGTGTCGCAGGTGCTCGAGCTCGACGAGTAGGCCCAGAGGGTGTCGTCGAGGTCGTTGCCCGCGTCGTCCTTCACCGTGTAGGTGATGACGATGCTGTCGCCGACCTGGAAGGTCGAGAGGCCGTCCTGGTTGGTGACCGTGAGCAGGTCGACGTTGAAGCCCACGTTGAACGAGGTGTCGTCGCGCTGATCCTGGTGGTAGCCCTCGATGGTCGAGCTCGAGTGACACACGTCGCAGGTCGTGTCGTCGGTCATCGGGCCACCGGGGTGGTAGTCCTCGGCCGCGCTGTCGCTCTGCGTGAAGTCGATGCCGTCGTGGCACGAACCACAGGCCAGCCGGCTCGGCTTCTCGGACACGTTGCCGTCGGCGGCGCCGCCGTGACACTCGTCACAGGTGGCGGCCTCCATCGGCCACGCCGGGAACCCGACATCCGAGTAGTCGTGCGAGTTGTAGTTCGGGTAGCCCGGGTCGGTGTCGTCCGACGGGTAGCCGTTGTACACCACGCCGTCTTCCAGGTTGCGGCCGTTGTGGATCTTGTGGATCATCGAGTTGAACCCGACGGTCGCGCCCGGCGTCGTGGTCGAGTCGGTGGCGGAGTAACGATCCTCCGCGCCGTCGACGTGACACACCATGCAGACCTCGAGGTCGCGCCGGCTGCCGCCGTGCGCCATGAACTCGTCGCCGTGGCAGTCCGCGCAGTTGTCCATGAGGACGACCTCGCGCGTGTCGACTTCGGTGGCCGTGCCGAACAGAACGTCCTGCGACGCGTTGTCGGCCTCGTACCAGTACGAGCCGTCGTCGTTGTACTGGCGGACGTAGGTCCACGCGGCGACGGTGTAGGTGCCGTCGACGAGGGCTTCGCCGCCGAGGTCGCCATCGTCCACGCCGAGGTCGGTCGTGTCGTTGGGGACCGCGTGGTAGGTCGCGGGGATGGGGGTCGAGAAGGTGTACGACCAGGTCTCGGTGGTCCAGTCGTAGACCGCCGTGCTCGAGACGCTCGCGAGGTCGCTGTAGTACACCGCGATCTGGTAGTGGCTGGTCGGGCCGGCCATCTGGAACGAGAAGCCCGTCATCTCGGACAGGGCGTACTCGACGTCGTCATCGTCCTTCAACGTGAAGGTCACCGTGGGGTAGTCGCCGACCTGGAACGCGCCGCCGGCGCCCGATCCGCCGGAGATGGACACGATCTCGAGGTTGACGCCCCAGGGACCAACCCCGTTGTGACCCTCCTTGCCGTCGTGCCCGTCGGTGCCGTTGGTGCCGTCGGTGCCGTTGGTGCCGTCGGTGCCGTTGGTGCCGTTGGTGCCGTCGGTGCCGTTGGTGCCGTTGGTGCCGTTGACGCCGTCGACACCGTCGGTGCCGTCGGTGCCATCGGCGCCGGGGGTTCCTTCGCAGCCGGCCAACGCCAGGAGGAAGAGAGTGGGGATGCTGAGCTTGTACATTGTTTCACTCCACGCCAGGGTTCGATGTGTAAGCAAGAGTCACGCCAAGTTGAAAAACCGTTGAAGATGCGCCACCTCCGCGGCCTGCCGCGGTGCGGCCGGTACCGGCCGGCCGCCTCGCCGTGCGTTGTGCCACACGGTCCTGTGCGAGTTCGCACAGGCCATCAGGGCCCCCCGCCGACGACGCCACCGGTGCCCACGAAGCCGCGGCCGTGGCAGTCCAGGCAGCTCAGGACACCGCCGGCTTCGTCGTGCGGACGGATGCCCTCGTGGCACTCCTCGCACGCCTCCGAGACCGCCGGGAACCCGTGCACCCGCAGGTCCTGGCCACCGTGGCAGTCCAGGCACTCGATGTGGCCTTCGGCCGGTCCCGCCCCGCCGCCTGCGTAGGCGCTGGGCGTGCGCGTCTTGGACTCCAGGTGCACGTCGTGCAGCGGGCTGTCATCGACGTGGACCACCTGCGCACGCAGCTCGGCGGACATCGGCCCGGTGAGTGGCTCGTCGCCGCCATCGTCGGCGTGGCACTGCTCGCAGATGGCCTCGGTGACCTCGGGACGCGGGATGTCCTCGGGCTTCTCGGGCGTGTGGAAGAGCGTGACCACCAGGTTCTTCGGGTAGTGCCGGATGGGCACGCGGTGGCAGTCGTGGCAGGTCGTGAGCTGCCCGTGCACCGAGCGCTCCCACGCCTGGTTGGCGTAGTCGTGCACGTGGCAGTCGTCGCAGAACCGGGGGTCCCGCCACATGTAGTCGTAGAGCTTGTCCTTCACCGGCACGCCGGCGAGCGAGCCCGCGACGAGCGCAGCGCCCACCACGCCCAGCGACGACGGGTGGCCCCACAACCACACGCCGGTGCCCCGCACCCACCCGATCGCGGCGCCGAACATCACAGGCCCCCGTGGTGGTACGCGGACCACAAGAACTGCACCTGGCCGACCCCCACGCCCACGCCGAGGAGGCCGAGGACGAAGGCCAGCACAGCCAGCGTGAGGGTGCGACGGACCGGCGCTTCGCTCATGGTGTCCTCTCGGCCGTGTGGAAGTCCTGGTACAGGACCAGGGCCTCGTCCCCGTGGCACGACGCGCACGCCGTCTGCCAGCCCTCCGCGCGACGGAGCTTGCCGGTCCGCTTCTCGTCGGGGCCGTGCACGAGGTGGCAGCTCTGGCAGGTGAGGTCGCCGTTTTCGGTGGCACCGACCTCGGCGCCCGACTTGTCGAAGAGGGGGAGGCCGCCGAGCGGCGTCCACCGCGTGCCGTCCGGCTTGAACATCGGCGCCGGGTGCTCGAACTGGGCCACCTTGGGCGCGTTGGCACCGGCTGCCGTCGGCGCGTGGCACGCCAGGCAGCGACCGCTCGCGGGGTTGAGCTTGCTGCTGCCGATGCGGGTGAGCGTCAGCGTGGACTCGTGCGCCGCGTGGCAGTCGATGCACGTGGCCTTCCCGTGTCCTCCCCGCGCGGCCGCGGACGCTTCGGTCTGGTGGCACTCGGTACAGCTTCCCGCCGTGGGGCGCTCGGCTTCGTGGGCGTCGTGGCAGCTCAGGCAGGTGAGCGGCTCGCCGTCCGCGTCGCGCCCGTCGACTGGATGGCCGACCTTGCCGGGCTGGACCCCGCGCTTGTCGGCGCGCCCGCCCGGGCCGTGGCAGCTCAGGCAGCCCCGCGGATCGCCGGCGGAGGCCGACGACAAGGTCGTCAGGAAGTGCTCCGCGCGGGCGCCACCGTGCACGTCGTGACAGGCGATGCACGTGGGCGCGGTGCCCTTGACCAGGTCGGCGTGACCGCCGCCCTGGAGGTCCTTCCGCGCCGTGTGGCAGTCCAGGCAGACGGCCTTCCCGCGGTCGAGGGTACGCACCAGGTGGGACTCGGGCCGTCCGGCCAGGTCGTGACAGGTGAGGCACCCGATGCCGCCACCGGCGGCGAGCACGACCGACTCGTCCTTGTGGTTGCGGAGGAGGTCGGAGCCGGGCACCCGGCCGAGCGGGTGGTTGGTGGCGTCGCGACCGGCCGCGGGGTGGCAACCGAGGCACGCTTCCCCGTCGCCGGGGTCGCGCATGATCGGATCGCCGCTGGCGCCGTGCATCGCGTGGCACGACAAGCAGCTCCCGTCCGTGGGCTGCGCCGGCGCGTCCGGGTCGTCGGCCCGCCGCTCGAGCGCGGCGCGGAGCGCGGCGCCGGTGAGGTGGCCGGAGTGGTCCTCGCCGAGCACCGACGACCCCGCCGTGACGTGGGCGTCGCCCTGGTGGCAGGCCAGGCACAGCGCGTCGGCCTCCTTCTCGAGCCGGGTGAACGGCGAGGCCTCGCTCTGGTGGCGCACCAGCGGCGCCGCTTCGCCCTTGGTGGAGTCGACCACCCCGTGCGGCGAGTGGCAGGTGGTGCACGCCAGCTTGCCCTCGGCGTCGAGCTCGAACACCTCGGGGAGCGGCTTCTCCGGCACCACGCCGACGGGGTGGTGTTTGCGCGCCGGGTCCCACACCTCGCGACTGTCGAGGACCAGCCCGTCGTGACACGACAAGCACGACTCGCCCCCGGCCCCGGCGGGATCCGCGTCCTGGCCGACGAGCGGGGTCTTCAGGAGCGAACGCGGAGGCGCCGCCGGCACCGCGCCCTCGAGCTCCAAGACCTGCAGCCGCGCCGGCATCGCCTCGAGCACCACGATGCGGTTGCCCGCGACCGCGACCGCGACCGGGTGCTCCAACTTCAGGCTGGCACCGCCCACCGCGAGCACGCCGACGAGGTCGCCGTCGGCTTCGAAGACCTGCGCCGCTCCGAGCGTCGCGTCGGTCACGACGAGCGCGGCTGCGTCGAGGCGCGCGATCGCGGTGGGCCGCGCGAACTGCCCGACGTTGAGGCCCGGCCGGCCGAACCCGAAGCCGGGGACGCCCGCGGCGTCGGTGCGCACCACCTGCGTCCCGAACGAGTCGACCGCCCACACGCCGTCGGTGTCGGCGAGGAGGTCGACCGGGCGGCGCAGGGCCTTCCCGTCGGCGGCCGCCGCCACCTGCCGCGTGGCGCGGGCCGTGGTGAGGTCCAACCACATCACCCCGTGGGTACGGTCGGCGATGACCAGCTCTCCGCCGAGCTCCACGACATCGACCGGCGTGAGCGCCGCGGCGTCGTCGGTCGTGCGCGGCGCCCGGATGGTGTCGACCACGCCGTTGGCGTCGAGGTGCACCAGGAGCCCCGGGTCGGGCGCGGCCCCCGGCACCGCCGCCCAGACCCCGCCGTCGGCCGCGTTGCTGATGCGCACCGCGCGGCCGACGCCCGCCCCCCACTCGCCCGACGGCACACCGTCGGCGGAGAAGGTGAGCACCCGACCCCGGTAGCCGTCGAGCACCAGGAGGCTCCCGTCCGGGCGGATCAGCACGTCGGTGGGCAGGATGGCGTCGAGCTCGACGCTGGCCACCGAGCGCACCGCGACCTGGGGCGCGGCGACGGTGCCGGGCGCGATGCCGTAGGGTTCGCACGCGAGGAGGAGGAGGGGCAAGGCCACCAGGCGGTTCATCGCGGTCCACTCCCGTGGCAAGCCCGGCACAGCGCCCCGTCCGCCGCCGGCAGCGCGAGGAGCTTCGGGTGGGCGGCCGAAGGCGACGCCGCCAGGGTCGCGCCGCGCGCGGCGACGATGCGGCCGGACACCCCGTCGGCGGACGGCGCGCCGGGACCGCCCGCCGCGTGCACGTCGTGGCAGGTCCAGCACTGGATGGAGCCGTCGGCACCGAGCGGCAACGCGGCCGCGTCGGCCGGCGCCAGCGGCGCGACCTGCGGCTTGCCGAGGTGCTCGGCCACGCCGGAGTGCACCACCCCCGGGTGGCAGGTGGCGCACGACTCGGCGGGGGCCACCCGGAGGTCGGCGCGCGCGGGCGCTGCGCCCTTCTCGGGGCGTCGCGTGTGGCACGCCGCGCACGAGTCTTCCTGCCCCGCGGTGGTCGCGAGGTGGGGGTTGGACCGCTGCATCGCCTGCGGTTGGTGGCAGCGGTAGCAGAACTCCGACTTGCGCTCCACCGCTCCGCCGCGGAACCACGGCGCGGTGGGCGTGCGCCCCTTGTCGCACGCAGGCTCGGCGTGGCAGGTCGCGCACGAGAGCTTCCCGTCCTCCAGCGGCCACCCGGCGGCGACCGGCACCTTGTCGGGCACCACGCCCACCGGGTGCATGTCGGCGTCGGGGTGGCACTCGCGGCAGGTCGCGGTGGCCGGGCGGGGCGCGCCCGGCTTGCCGTCGGCGCCGGGCTGGTGACACGCCGGACACCCATCGGCCTTTCCGTGTGGGCTCGTGCCCAGGCGCGTGGTGGCCTCGACGCCGGGCGCCGTCGCCAGGAGCATGCCGCCCGCGAAGAGCGCCCCGAGGGCCGCCCGGGTCCAGCGCGACATCACTCCTCCTCCACGAGCGCGGCCCACGCCGCGACACCGTTGGCCCCGTGGCACGCCACGCACGCTTCGGGGTCGCTCACCTCGAACGGCTCCATCGCGACCGGCACCGCGTCGACGCAGTCCTCGGCGTGGATGTCCCAGGCCTGGTGGCACTGGAAACACTCGGTCCGGCCCCAGCCCGAGGGGTGCTCGCCCTCGGTGAGGTCCAGGCCGGCGGGGGACGTGGCGAGGTCGCGCCGGCCCGCGCAGGGCTCGTCGTCGCCGCACCCGAGGAGCAACAGCAGCCAGGTCACGGGGTCCTCCCGAAGCCGAGGCCGCTCTGGTGGCAGCTCGTACACTCCGCCTGCACGTGGCAGGAGTCGCACGCGCCCGGGTTGGCGCGGGCTTCGATGCCATGGACGGTCAGCCACGTGGGGTCGTGCACCCGGTGTTCACTGTTCTCGCGCCGGTCGTGACAGTCGACGCAGTCCGAACGTTCGTGACAGTCGCGACACGTCGCGCCGGAGGCGGTCGCGTCGAGACCATGGTGCTGCACCCAGCCGGCGACGTGCGTGTCGGGGCGGGGGGTTTCGGCGTGGCAGGACCCGCACGCCCGCGGCGCGCCCCGCTGGCCGGGCCCGACGCCGAGGGCGCCCTCCCCGGGGGCGTGGCACTCGTGGCACACGGCCTTGGGGGCACCGAGCCACGTCGCCGCGAGCTGCGCCGCGTCCTGCCCCGCGGCGGGCGCGCCGACCTGGTGGCACGCCACGCAGCCCACCTTGGCCCGCACGAGCGCCTTCTCGTGCGCCGCGTGGTCGAAACGTTCGAAGATCGCTTCCTGCTCGCCCGCGAGCGCCGCCGACCCGAGGGCCACGCCGAGCCCGAGCGCCGCCGCCAGGCGCGCCCACCCCGCCGACGTGCGCGCCCTCACGGCGTCTCCATGCGGAACGCCAACCAGCCGCGAGGACTCACCGTCGCCGTCGTGTCCCGCGCGACCTCGCCGCCGAGGCGCAGCGACCACACCGCCTCGGCCGGCTCGAGCCCCACGGTGGCGCCGACGGCGACCGCGGTGTCCCACGCCAGGAACGGCTTCCGGAACGGGACCACGACCCCGTGCACCGCGAGCGCGACCGGGTGCGGCGTGGGCACCGCGAGGTTGGCCGAGACCGCGTGGTACACCCCGCCCGGCCCGCTGGCCGCCCGCCACCCGGGACTGAGGCACCACGTCGACGCGCCGCAGGTGGGGCGCCAACTCACCTGGCCGGTGAAGCCGGTCGAGGGGTCTTCGTCGGCCGCCGCGATCCACGACTGCACCCCGCCCTCGACCCAGAGCTGATCGCGCCGGGTGTCGGTGAAGCCCACGCCCGCGCCGAGCTCGTCGACCCCGTCGGGGGCAAAGGCGGCGAGGATGCTCTGCCCGAGCGCGGAGACGGGCGCCGCCACCTCGCGGTGTTCGCCCCACACCCGCACGTCGACCCCGGACACCGGGCGCAACCCGGCGTCGAACCGGAGCCGCTCGAAGGCGGGTTCATCGCCGCCGAGCGCCACCGACCCGAGCACCGCGACGTCGGGCCGCACACGCGACCGCACGTCCTGCCACCGGGCCCGCAGGTCGGTGTGCACATTCGCCGCGTCGCCGAGCTCGGCCCAGGCCCCGAGCGTCGAGGAGAACCGCTGCCGCCGGTAGCTGGCCGCCGCGCGCACCAGCGGGGCGCCCGACGCGAACCCGTCGAGCCCCACGTGCCGCGCGTGGCCGGCCCAGGCCTCGACGCGCACCACGTCGTTGGGGCTCCAGCCGATGCGACCGCCGTCCAGCATCCGCCCGAACGTGGGGAGGTCGATCCGATGGCGGCCGACCGTCCAGTCGACCGTGGCCCCGCCACCGTCGGCGGCGAGCACGTACATCTCGGGCAACACCTCGCGGTCCACCCCCGCGGACCAGGCCAGGTCGCCGTAGCCCTCGATCGCGACGCCGCCGAACTGGCCCTGGCCCCACAACGACTGCCGCAGCGGGACGAAGACGTCGCCCAGCATGTCCGGGCGGGCCTGGACCACCGTCGTGGAGACCGCCTGGACCTCGGCGCCGGCGGCCAGTGACACCAGGAGGGCGATCACGGGGTGCCTCCGTGGCAGCGGGCACCGCACGCCGCAGGCAGGGTGGGGGCGGCACCGTCATCGTGACACACCAGGCACGACGACTGGCCCTGGAGCTCGACCGCGGGCATGTGGGCGACGCCCCAGTCGGCGGCGTGCGGGAAGCCCGCGTGGCACTGGGCGCACGCGACGCCGGCGCTGCCACCGGAGAGGTCCGCGCCGTGGCAGGTGGCACAGGTCGTGAGGTCGGCCACGCCGTGCAGCCGCGGATCGGCGTACCCGTCGGGGTGCGGCCACGCGGCGTGACACGCGGTGCACGCCGGCGCGGTGACCGACCCTTCGAGCGCGGCGCCGTGGCAACTGCCGCATGCAGCGGTGGCCGAGCCGCGCGCCCGCACCCACGCACCGTGCTGTCCGGTGCCGTCCCAACCGTCGACGTGCGGGTAGCTGCTGTGGCAGGAGGTACACGTGGGCGAGCGGCTGCCGTCGACGCCGTGGCATTCCGCGCACGGGGCGCGCGCGGCCGCGCCGCTGTCGCCGGTGAGCCCGACCCCGTGGGTCGCGCCCGCCAACCACCCGACCGGGTGGGGGTAGCCTTCGTGGCAGGAGGCGCACGTGGGTGCGGTCGTGTCGTCGCGGTGGCAGGCGTCGCACGCCGCGGTGCCCACGGTCAGCGCCTCGGCGCCGTGCAACGCCGCGGCGTCGTAGCCCTCGGCGTGCGGGAAGCGCACGCCGGAGTCGGCCCCCGGCAACGGCGGCGCCAACCCGCAGCCCACCATGAGCCAGACGAGCGCGCTCATGGGTACTTCTCCACGTACGAGGTGGCCAGGGCCTCGTGCAGCGCCCGGGTCGTGAAGTCCCCGGTGGGGCCCGGGAAGCCACCCCGGAAGTAGTGGTCGTTCCAGGCGTGGCATTCCTGGCACCCGTTCACCGGGAAGGTGCCGGGGGCGAGGGTGTCGACGCCAGCGGCGTCGAACGCCGCGACGCTGTCGGACGGCGGGACGGTGAGGAACCGGTGGCTCGCGAGGTCGCCCGCGGCGCTCGTTTCGCTCCACGCGAGACGGGTGGCGGTGCCGGGCATGTGGCACCCCGAGCAGCGCCCGCTCTCGGTGCGCGTGTCCGGCAGGTAGAGGTGCTGGGTGTGCGCCCCCATCGCCTCGGCGTCGTCGGCGAAGCTGAGGCCGAGGTGGCACGACGAACAGAGCGTGTTGTCGGCCTCGGGGAGCCGCAGGCCGCTCGGGTAGGCGGCGCCGTGCGGATCGTGGCAGTCGGTGCACCGGGCCGACCACGCCCCGGTGCCGTGGCCGCTCAGCGCAAGTTCGTCGTGCATGGCGTTGGGCACCGCGGCGGTACCATTGCCCCAGTCGACGTACGCCGAGCCCACGAGGTCGCCCAGCCGCATCCCCGGGCGGAACGCCTCGTGGGTGGCGCTCCACGCAAACGGCGTACCTTCGGCGCCTTCGAGCGCACCGTGGCACTGCCCGCAGACGTCGTTGGCCTCGGTGGTGTCGAGGTCGGCGGGGTTGGTGACCCGACCGATCATCCCCGCCTCGCCGCCGGAGGTGTGGTCGAGGCCCGGCCCGTGGCACGCTTCGCACCCCACGACGCCCTGGTCCCAGCGGCTCCCCGAGCGGGACACCGCCCGCATCCCGACGACGCCGTCGGTGACGCTCAGCGTGTAGCCGGTGACGTGACAACCGAAACAGCTTGCTTCGGCCGAACGATCGGCCGCCGGCGTGCCCGCGTACAGGAACCGCCCCTCGGCGGTGAACCACGGCTCGGCGTCGCCGACCGTCCACCCGCCGGGTGCCCAATCTTCTTTGCCGGACTCGGCCGGCACCCACGCCAGGGGAAGGGGCCAGGCCAGGCCGTCGCGCTCGGCCCACGGGACGGCCCCCCGCGCTTCGCCGCCCAGAAACCCGGAGACGGGCCAGGTGTCCACGGCGCCGTCGATGTCGCGGAGGTGCACGACCGCCGCGCCGTCCTCCCAGCCGAAGGTGGCGCTCGGCCCGCCGAGGTCGACGACCAGGGCTTCGTCGAAGGCCACCGCGGGCTCGCCGACGACCGCCGTCATCGAAGACGCGTGCGCGGTGACCCCCCACGCTTCGCCGATCTCGGCGTGGCACATCACACACTGGCTCCCCCCGGAGTACCCGGAGTCGGGCGCCGCGCGCCCGGCGAGCTGCACGGCGACATCGACGTTTCCGCCGGCGGGCACCGCGAGGCCGGAGAGGGTGCGCGTCCAGTGTGCCTCGGCGTCGGAGACGACGAGGTCGATCAGCACCTGGCCGTCGACCCCCGTGATCACCACCACGCCGTCGGCATCGGTGTACTCGCTGACCTCGCCGCCGTGGTCGTAGGTGACCCGGGCGCCCTCGATCGGCGCGTCGTCGGGCCCCGTGACGGTGAGGGTGAGCCGCCCGACCGCGGCCGACTCGACCGCGCCGAGCCGCACGTCGAGCGCGACCGTGGCGCCCTCCGCGACCGGCGCGACCTCGGACCAGCCCGCGGCGTAGCCGGTGGCAGCGCCCACCACGCGGTAGCTCCCCGGCGTGAGCCGCGCGATGACGTACCGACCGGCCGTGTCGGTGACGGCCTCGACCCCCCCGGGCTCGGTGGTGACCCACGCGCCCGCCACCGGCGAGCCGTCCGGGTCGGTGACCACGCCGGAGAGCCCGCCCGCCGGTGAGCTGCCCCGCACGCCCACTTCTACGTCATCGCCCGGAAACTCGGTCGCGACGGCGCAGCCCGCCCCCAGGAGGAGGAGCAATCCAGTGCAGACAGGGGAAGGCAATCGAGGCGTCACAGGATGTCACCACGTAGCAAGCGGTGGGCCAACTCGCACGGGGGGGGGGGAGGGCGCCGCGCCGAGACCGTCCCGAGGCCGGAACGAGGCCGGCGCGCGGCGCGGCGACCACCGGCGCCCAAACGCTTCCCCGCGGGTGTGTCATTTTCAGCAGAATTTCTGTGCGTTCTCACACAGCCGCGCGGCGCGCGGCCACGGCGCCGCTCGCAGCGGCCGGTCGCGGCGCGCCGCCCCACTCACCCCGTGCGCCAGGTCTGGAGCATGCGCGCGTAATTGGCGCGCTCGAACGCGGCGGGATCGGGACACCGCAGCAGGCTCATGCTGCCGCGGGCCTGCGAGAGGGAGGCGTACTCGTGCTCCTCGAACCACTTCGCGACGCCGTCCCGCAGCGCGGCGATGTGGCCGGGGCCGTGGCGCACCAACGACGAAGCGACCTGCACCACCTCGGCGCCCGCCATCACCGCCTTGATGACGTCCTCGGGGCGATGCACCCCGCCGGTCGCCGCCAACTCGAGCGAAGTACGACCGTACAACAACGCGATCCAGCGCAGGCGCAGGAGCAGGTCGCGCGGGTCGGAGAGCGTGAGGCGCGGCACCGCCTCCAACGTCTCGATTTCGATGTCGGGCTGGTAGAACCGGTTGAACAGCACGACGCTGCGTACCCCTGCCGCTTCGAGGCGCCGCACCGTGTGGGGCAGGCTCGAGTGGAACGGCGAGAGCTTGACCGCCACCTGCAACTTGACGTCGGCGACCACGGCCGCCGCCGCCGCCACGACGCGGTCCTCGACCTCGTTGGGCGTCTCGTCGGCGTCGGTGGCCATGAAGTAGAGGTTGAGCTCGAGCGCCGAGGCGCCGGCGCTCTCGAGCTCCTTCGCGTAGTGCACCCACCCGGTCGCGGTGCTGCCGTTGAGCGACGCGACGACCGGGACATCGACCGCACGACGGGCCTTTTCCAGAAGGCGAAGGTAGGCCGCCGGACCGGTCGCGAAGGTGTCCGGCTCCGGGAAGTAGCCCATGGCCTCGGCGCTGAGGTGCGCGTGGCGGTCGACGGCTTCCCAGGTGGCCTCCGATTCGCGGCGGATCTGCTCCTCGAACAAGGAGTGCAGCACGATCGCGGCGGCGCCGCCGTCGGCGGCCTGCCGGATGCCGTCGAGCGTGTGCGTGAGCGCCGAAGCGCCGAAGACGACGGGGTGGCTCAGGTCGAGGCCCAGCCAACGGGTGCGCAGGTCCATCAGGAGGTTCCTCCGGCGCTCGGCGGCGTGGCCAGCGCGGTGAGCAGGGCGTAGCGGGCACGGAGCTCGGCCTCGGCGCGGCGCACGACCTCGGGGAAGCCCTCGGGGTGCTGCTGTTCGTTGGCCCGGAAGCGGGTCTCGGCGAGCATGAAGCGGGACAGGTCGCCCTTGGGGGCGCCCGAGTCGAGCTTCAGCGCGGGTTGACCCTCGGCGACGTTCCGCGGATCGAAGCGGTACAACGGCCAGTAGCCCGTGTCCACCGCGGCCTTCTGCTGATCCAGCCCGTGCACCAGGTCATAGCCGTGGGCGATGCAATGGCTGTACGCGATGATGAGCGACGGCCCCTTCCAGCTCTCGGCTTCCTGGAACGCCTTGACCGTCTGCGCGTCCTTGGCCCCGTAGGCGACCCGCGCCACGTAGACGTTGCCGTAGGTCTTCGCCAACAAGCCGAGGTCC
>SXOM01000171.1 GCA_005776735.1 Pseudomonadota bacterium | reverse complement strand
GCGCGTTCACGCCTCCACCGGACGAACCCACGCCCGCGCCGCCGAGGGTGGTCGCCGCGGCTCCGTCGGTGCCCGAACCGTCGCCCACCGAGCGCCGTCTCACGCGCGGCGCGGCCGCCCGTCTCGCCGAGCGCGAGGCCCTGGCGGTTCCACCGCGCGAGGCGGTGTCCGAGGCGGTGGAGGACGACTTCTTCGCCACCCCGTCGGTCCCGACGCCGGCCACCGAGGCGCCCCGTCGTGCGCCCGCCCGTCGCCTCACGCCCGGGGCGAGCCCGCCTTCGCCCGCCCCCGGCCGCTTCGTTCCCCGCAACCAGCGGAGCGCGTCGCGCCGGGCCGTGGTGCCCGCCTGGGTGTGGGCCGTCGCAGGAGCCGCTTGCCTGGCTGCCGGCGCGGCCGGCCTCTACCTCCAGATTCGTGATCAGGTCCAACCGACGCCCGGGCTCGACGGCCCGCCGCACCTCGAGGCGCCGCCGGCGCTGCCCGAGGTCCCCGGGGCGGTCGTTGCGGCACCGGCCGAGGCCGCGCCGGGTGAGGTCCTGCCGGCCGAGGTGCCGGGCGCGGTCGTGGCCACGCCCGAGGTCATCGCCGTCGCCGATCCGCCCGTGCCCATCCCCCCGCCCGAGCTCCCGCCGGTCGAGCCGGTGGTGGTCCCGCCCGTCGACGTCCCGACGCCGCCGGTCCCCCCGGTCAAGGCCTCGACGGCCGATCCGGTGCTCCGGGGCCGGCTCCGCATCGTGTCGCCGGTGGCGGCCCGGGTGAAGATCGACGGGCGGGCCGCGGCGGGCGTCGTGGAAAGCCAGGACTACGACCTGGAGACGGGCATCCACAAGGTCACGGTGACCGCCGTGGGCGGCCGGAGCCGCTCCTACGAGGTGCGGGTCGACGAAGGGCGCGCCACCCTGCTCAAGGTCGAGCTCAAGTAGTCGGCGGGGCCTTCGGGGCCCGGGCGCCGAAGATGGCGGAGCCCACGCGGACCAGGGTCGCGCCGTGCCGCACGGCGACCTGCCAGTCGTGGCTCATCCCCATCGACAGCTCGTGCAGCGGGAGCCCCGCGGCCCGGCCGCGCGCCGCCAGCGCGGCGAGCTCCGCGAAGTAGGGCGCGGCGCCCTCCGGGTCCTCGGTCGGCGGCGGAATCGTCATCAGCCCGCGCAGCTCGACCCCGGGCACCCGCACCACCGCTTCGGCCAGGTCGAGGACCTGGCCCGCGGGCACGCCCGACTTCTGGGCCTCCCCCATGTTCACGCCGAGCAGGATTCCCGTCGGTGTGGCGCCGCTGCGCTTCCCGATCTCCTCGGCGAGCGCCAGGCTGTCCACGTCGTGCACCAGCCGCGCACGACCGACGACGTACTTGACCTTGTTCCGTTGCAGGCTGCCGATGAAGTGCCACTCCGGCCCGGCCCCCACCTCGTCCGCCTTGTCACGCAGCTCCTGCGCGTAGTTCTCGCCGAAGGCGAGCTGGCCTGCCGCGAGCGCCTCCCGGACCTCGGCGGCGGGGCGGGTCTTGCTGACCGCGACGAGCGTGACGTGTGACGGCAGCTCGGCGCGGATGCGCTGGAGGTTCTCGGCGATGCCCATGCGGGCGGCTAACCCGGCAGCGGGTGGCCGATCCGCCGGAGGAGCGCGAGGCTCTCGCGGAGGGGGAGGCCGACCACCCCGGTGTAGCTGCCGGACACCCGGTCCACCAACGCCCCGCCACCCCCCTGGATGGCGTAGCCGCCGGCCCGGTCCAGCGGTTCGCCGGTCGCGACGTATCGATCGATCTCCGCGCCCGAGAGCGTCCGGAATCGCACCGAGGTGGTCGTGACCGCGGAGAGTTGCCGCCCTCCGCGTCGCACGACGACCGCGGTGTGCACCTGGTGCGTCTTTCCAGACAAGCGGAGCAGCACATTTCTTGCTGTTTCTGGTGTTCCGGGTTTGCCCGGAATCCAGTCGCCCAGCGCAACCGTCGTATCTGCAGCCAGTACGGTCTGAACCCCGACGGGGTCGACGACCGCGGCGCAGGCCTTCTCGCGGGCCACCCGGAGTGCGTACGCCCGGGGGGCCTCCCCGGGGTGCACCGTCTCGTCGGTGTCGGTCGGGCAAATCACCAAGGTCACCCCGGCCGCCTCCAGCAGTGCCCGACGCCGCGGCGATGCGGAGGCCAGGCACAGTGGGAGCGCCACGGTGGTGCTGCTCACGCCCGTCCGCGGCGCTGGAGGCGCTGCCCCCGCCGCACGTTCGCCGCCGCTTCGCGCCGGGCCTCGGTCGAATCCGTCGTGACCAACCTCGGCACGATCGAACGCGAACCATCTGCCTCCAATGCTACGAAGGTGAGGTACGCGCTCGCCGTGTGGGTGCGCTCTCCGGTGAGGGGGTCCTCGCCCTCCACGCGCACGCCGACCTCCATCGAGCCCCGCCACGCGGCGTTCACGCTCGCCCGGAAGATCGCGATGTGGCCGCGCTGGATCGGGTGATGGAAGACCAGGTCGTCGATCGACGCGGTCACCACCTGGCGCCGGCAGAACCGTTGGGCCGAGATGGCCGCACAGATGTCGATCCAGGCGGCCACCTGGCCGCCGAAGATCGTGCCGATGGCGTTGGTGTGCTCCGGCAGCACGAGCTGGGTCATCTCGACCCGGGTCTCGACCACCGGGACCAGGCGCCCTACTTGTTCAGGAACCACGCGCTCACTTCGACGGAGCCGCCGTAGGTCAGGCCGAGCTCGGCGTCCTTGTCGAGGATGGTGCCGACCTGGAACAGGTTGCTGGCGCCGATCTGGGGCACCACGTACACCCCGAACCCCATGCCCTTCTTCATCTCCATGCCCATGCGGAACTGGCCGACGACGTTGAAGCCCGAGGCCTGCATCTTGGCGTCGGAGAGCGCGTCGCCGGTGTCGCCCATGAACTGGAAGTAGCGCACCCGGGCGCCCGGGCTGAACGTACCTTCCACCTCGGGGGCGATCTGCCGCTTCACCACCACGAACGCGGCGCCGAGGCCCAGATCGAGTCGGTCGCTCGTCAACCCGCCGATCGTGTCGATCGCCTGCAGGCTGATGTGCGTGCCCTTCTCGCGCCAGTCCAGCGACGGCGCCCAGCTCGTCCCATCGGTGAGGCCGCCGAGGGCGGCGGTGGCGCCGAAGCCGGCGTGGGCCGCGTCGGGGACGAGCATTGCGAGGATCGCGAGGGTACCCAGGACGTTCTTGAACATGCGTCTCTCCGTGACCCGTACAGCGTCGCACCTTTCGCTTGACGTGTCAAGATTTTTGGGCGCCATCGGTCGCCGCCGCCATGGCCGGCGTCGGCAGGCGCAACGACCGTCACCGCACCCGCCGCCGCCCGGCGTCAGCAGCAGCGTCGGGGGTCGGCGTCGGGTTGGGTTCCCCAGGTGTACCCGGCCGACTCCCGCGCATCGTAGGCGCCGTCGAAGACCTGCACCGACACGTCGCCGCTCACCTCGGTGCGCGTCGCATCCAGGAGGGCGAACCCATGGGCGTCGGCCATGCCTGCGACGTTGCCACTGCCCTGGTGGCCGCCGGTCGGGCTGGCCCACAACGTGCCCGCCGCATCGCGGCTCAGGCGCACCCGCAGGAACTCCACGCGACCGGGCGCCCGGCGCACCGGCCGGGTGAGGGTGGCGGACACCACCGGCAAGAACGGGCTCGGGTCGCCGAGCATCGTCCGCACGACGGGGCGGACGAACTGCAGGAAGTTCACCATGCAACTGACCGGGTTCCCGGGCAGGCCGAAGAACGGCCGGTCGCCGAACCGGCCGAACGCGAGGGGCTTCCCCGGCTTCATCGCCACGCGCCAGAAGTCGACCGCGCCGAGCACGTCCTTGACGTGATCGAAGTCGCCGACGCTCACGCCGCCGGTGCTCACCACGAGATCGGCGCACCGGGCAGCATCGGTGAACCGTGCGTGCAACGCCGCGGGATCGTCGAGACAGTTGCCCAGGTCGACGGGCACGCCGCCCGCCTCGGCCACGAGCGCCGCGAGGGTGACGTTGTTGCTGCTGTAGATATGCCCCGGGCCGAGGGCCGTGCCCGGCTGCACGACCTCGTCGCCGGTGGAGATCACGGCCCCGCGCGGGCGAGCGTACACCGCGATTTGGGTGTGGCCGAAGCTCGCCCACAGCCCCAGCGCGCCGGGGCCGAGGCGTCGTCCAGCGGCGAGGACCTCGGCGCCCGCGCGGACGTCGCTGCCGCGAGCGCGGACGTGCTGGCCGGGGCGCGCACCCGGCACCTGGACCTGGTCGCCTTCGGTGGTGCAGTCCTCGATCATCACGACGGCGTCGGCTCCCGGTGGGATCGGCGCGCCGGTCATGATGCGGCTCGCGGTCCCCGCCCCGACCGTGGCACGGGGGACGGCACCGGCCGCGATCGTCTCGAGCACCACGAGCCTGCCGGGCGTGTCGGCGGCCCGGACCGCGAACCCGTCCATCGCCGAGTTCGCCCACGGGGGCAGGTCCATCGTGGCGAGCACGGGGCCGCTCAGGTGGAGCCCGAGCGCGTCGGTGACGGCGACGGCCTCGCGCCGCGGCGCCGGTGCCGCGGCCAGGATGCGGGAGAGCGCGGCTTCGACCGTGAGCATCAGCGTTTGATCTTCAGCTTCTGGCCTGGGTAGATGGTCGTTCCCTTCAGTCCGTTCCACGACTTCAGGTCGGCAACCGAGCAGTCGTAGCGCTCGGCGATACTTCCCAATGTATCCCCCCGCTTCACGGTGTGGGTGACCGACTTCCCGCTCACCGCAGGCGTGGAGCCCGCCTTCGACGTCGTCTTCGACGGAGTCGCTCCGCCCGCGCCCACGTTGAGCGTCTGGCCGATGAGGATCTTGTCGCCGTCCAGGTCGTTGAGCTTGCGCACCTCGTCCACGCTCAGGCCGTACCGGGAAGCGATCCCCGAGAGGGTGTCGCCCGACCGGACCTTGTGGGTCTTGGTGGCGCCGCCCCCGCCGTCGCCGCTCGAAGGCTCGGCCGGCGCTTCGGTCGCGGCGGTCGGGGTCTGCCCGGGCCGCGCCGGCACCACCAACTCCTGGCCCACCTTCAGACTCGACTTGGCCTTCAGGTGGTTGAGGCGAGCGATCTCCTCGCTGGACACCCCGTACTTCTTGGCGATCCCGCCGAGTGTCTCTTTCCGCTTGACCACGTGTCGCACCAGGGTGACCCGCTCCTCCGGCGGGACCTTGGCGAACTCCTCGGCAAAGTGGGCGCTGGTGCCGGGTGGCAGGCGCACTGGCCACGTCTCCACGTCCGGTGGCAACGCCCACCGGCGAAGCCCGGGGTTGTACTCCAAGAGCACCTCTTCGGTCACCCCCGCGCAACGGGCGACGACGTCGAGGCCCGTCGCCCCGGGGACCTCCACGTGCTCGTACTCGAAGCGCTCCTGGTAGGTGACGCCCACGAACCCGTACCGCTCGGGGTGTTTGCCGATGATGGCGGCGGCGATGAGCTTGGGGACGTAGTTCTGCGTCTCGGTGTGCAGGGCCCCCCGCGACACCAGCGTCCAGAAGTCGGTCGTGCCGTGGCGGCGCGTCTCCTTCATCACGCGCCCTTCGCCGCCGTTGTAGCTGGCCCACGCCAACCACCAGTCGCCCTCGAAGAGCCGATTGAGGTAGGCCAGGTAGTCGAGCGCCGCCGAGGTGGCCTTCACCGGGTCCCGGCGGTCGTCCACCCACCAGTCCACCCGCAAGCCGTACTGGCGACCGGTGGCGGGCATGAACTGCCACAAGCCGGCGGCCGACGCGTAGCTGGTGGCCGAGGTGGTGAACCCGCTCTCGATCATGGAGAGGTACACGAGATCGCGGGGCATGTCCCGCGCCTCGAGCTCGGCGTGCATCAGGGGCAACCACCGGGTCGACCGCATCAGGTACCGGGCGTAGTACTTGCGCCCGTTGCCGAGGAAGTAGGTCATCCACTTCTTCACGGCGTCGTTGACGACCACCGGGATGTCGAACTCCTTGGGATCGACACGGTCCAGGTGCAGCGGGTCGGCCTGGGTGCTCCCCAGCGGGTCCAGGTAGAATTCCACCGGCGGTTCCGGAGCCACCGCCGAGGTGACCCCCTGCTCGGCCGCCCGCTCGGCGGCCAGCTCGGCGGACGAAGCCGCGGCCTGGGCCCCGGCGGCGTCCCCGCCCTCCAACTCGGTCCACACCGATGGCTCTTCGGGCTCGACCGCCGGCGCGTCGGCGTCGGGCGTCAGCGCGTCGCTCGGGGTCAAAAGCGGCACGTCGCCCGCGCCCGCCCGCACGGGCGTCGCCAAGCCGAGGAGCAGGAGGAGGCCCCGAAGGAGGGAGGGCCGGAGGGGGAGGGGAGACATCGAAGGAGGGACGACAGGATAACCGGTCGGGTGCTGATCTTCGCGACCGACTCTGAAACGAGTCGTCACCGGTGGCTCCCCGTCCTCGCCACCGGCGAGTGGGCCGTCGCGACCGTCGCCGACTGGCCGGGATTGGTGCAGCGCACGGTGTCGGCGGAGGCCGAAGTGGTCGTCGTCGACCCGGCGCTGGTCGGACTGCGCGCGGGGGTGCTCGTCGAGCTCGCCGCTTCGTTGCCCCACCGGCCGCTGCTCCGGTCCATCGACGCACCGCTGCCCGGGGTGCCCCTCCTCCCGTCGCGGCCGTCGGCGCTGCACACCCTGCTGCACCGACGCCTGGCCAAGGGTGCGCGGAGTGAGCTGGCCGAGCGGCTCGCGTGGAGCGGCCTTGGCGCCGACGGCGGACGGCGCCTGGCCGTGGCCGCCGCGGCGGAGGGGGTGGTGATCATCGAGGGGCCGCGCGGCACCGGCAAGGAGCAGCACGCGCGCCTGGTCCACACCTTGTGGCGGCGGGGCGCGCCGTTCCTCGTGGTCGGAGCCGAGGCGGTGCCCCCCCTCGACGGGGGGCCGGGCACGGTCTACTTCGAAGCCGCCCACCGGCTCACCGACCTCGCGGATCGTGTCCGCGAGGTCGAGCGCGCGGGCTGGCGCGTGATGCTCGGGACCCGCCGGCCCGTCGCCCACACCGGCGCCACCCGCCTGCGCCTGTTGCCGCTCCACGACCGCCCGGAGAGCATCGCTCCGTTGGCGCTCCACTTCCTCGATCTGCACGCCCGCCGGCTCGGCTTGCCGAGGCGGCGGCTCGACCGTCGCCTGCTGGGGGTTTTGCAGGCGTGGTCGTGGCCCAACAACGAGCGGGAGCTCGACCGATTCGTGCACGACGTGCTCGTCGCGGTCGACCGCCCGCTGATCCGGGCCGACGCGCTCCCGCCCGACCTGGCGGCCCGGCTCGACCCGAGCACGCCGGCCCAGGGGGTGGACCTCGAGGGCTTCGAGGAGCTCGTCGCCACGCGACTGGCGCCGGTGGTGCAGGGGTGGCACCCGGGCGCGGGACCCGCGCTCCACCCGCTCGTCACCGACAGCACCCAGCGCGCACTCCTGCGCCTGGTCCTCGCCCGGACCGGCGGCAACCAGAAGGCCGCCGCCGCCCTGCTGGGCGTGGCCAGGAACACCCTGCATTCCCACATGATCCGCCTCGGCGTGGTCGGCGGGGCGGCGGCGGACTGACCCGGACGCGGTGCGCGCGTGGGCCGGGCAAGACGCGGCGACCCGGGGCGCGGGTCGGCGTCCTTCGGTCGAAGGGGCAAACGCACGGCGAGGCGTTTTGCAATCCGACGTCACCGCCG
Source organism: Pseudomonadota bacterium (assembly GCA_005776735.1). Classification (GTDB taxonomy): domain Bacteria; phylum Myxococcota_A; class UBA796; order UBA796; family SXON01; genus SXON01. The sequence goes on along the minus strand of SXOM01000171.1, from coordinate 4,976 downwards.
GGTCCTGCCGGGCCGGGTGAAATTGGCGCTCGCTCCGCCGCAGGTTCGCAAGCGAACCTGCGCTGCGCGCGCACTTCGGGCACCCACTGGGGTGCGGGCACACCACCCGCCGCCTCACCGAACCCGCCAACCCGGGAGGCGTTGGGCACAGCGTCGGCGGGGACGCCGAACCGCGAGGGTCGGGCTGCACCGGCCCCCGGTCGGCGAGCGTGGCGCTGTCGAACGTCGAGCGGGTCTGGTGGGCGTGGCCGCGGCGGTGAGCCGGCCGTCAGCGCAGCCGACGGATCGCGGCGAGCGGGTCCGGCGCGAGCCAGATCCCCGAGATCACCGCCCAGCCGGCGGCGCCGGTGGCCCGCACCTCGTCGATGTTGTCCCCCGTGATCCCCCCGATCGCCACCACCGGGCAGGGCGAAGCGCGCACCGCGGCGGCGAGCAGGGGCAGCCCGCGCGGCGGCCACGGCGAGTCCTTGGTCCCCGTGGCGAAGACCGGGCCGAACCCGATGTAGGCGGCGCCGTGCGCCGCACGCACCTGCGCGAGGGTGTGGGTGCTGCGGCCGTGCGGGCCCAGCGCCGCACCGTCCTGGTCGCCGAGGTGGGCGTACAGGCCGAGCTCGGCCGCGAGCGCGGCGTGGTCGTTGAGCACGAGCCCCGTCGCGACCCCACGGAGCCCCAGCGCGAGGTGTCGGACCGCCTCCACGGGCCACCCCTTGCAGCGGAGTTGCACCGGCGAGACGCCCTCGTCGGCCAGAACGCGCACCTGCCACGCCGGGTCACCGAACGCCGCGTCGGCGACCCCGTACAGGCCGCCGATCACAGCGCCTCCAACAGCCGGACCGCCTTCAGGCGCGCCTCGGCCAACTCCCGCTCCGGAACCGAGTGGAGCACCAGCCCCGAGCCCGCCTGGACGTGGGCTTCGTCGCCGCGAATGGAGATCGTGCGGATCGCCACGTTCATGTCCGCCCCCGCCGGCCCCATCCAGCCCGAGGCGCCGCAGTAGACCCCCCGGGGCACCCGCTCGAGCGCGCGGATCACCTCCATCGCACGCACCTTGGGGGCGCCGGTGACGCTGCCGGGCGGGAAGAGCGCCGCCAGGGCGTCCACCGCGTCCCGGCCGGGGGGCAACGTCGCCAGGACCCGCTGCATCGCGTGCCAGAGGTGCCCGACACGGCCGACCCGACGCGCCCCGGTGCGGACGCTCCCCGGCTCGGCGATGCGGCCAAGCTCGGCGCGGACGAGGTCGACGATCATGGTCAGCTCCGCCCGCTCCTTCTCGCTTCGCCGTAGGTCGGAGGGGTCGGTCTCGGCCGCCGCCGTGCCCTTGATCGGCACCGACAACGCCCGTCGGCCCCGGGCGCGCAGCAGGAGCTCGGGGGAGTTGGCCAGGATTGCGCCAGAGTCGGTCTGTATGAACAATCCTCGTCGTGATTCATTGCTTGAGCGTACGTGCAGCCATGTCGCGAGCGGGTCGAAGCGCCCCCGGGCGACGACCCGGCGGGACAGGTTCACCTGGTAGCAGTCGCCGGCGCGCAGGTGGTCCAGCACCGTCCGCACCCCGTCGAGGAAGGTCTCGTCGGCAGGCTCCTCCAGGCGGTGGGCGCGGGGCGGGGCCGCGACCCTGGCCGGGGGCGAGGTCAGCGCGTCCAGCGGCACGCCCCGACGGTACCGGACGGTGCCGTCGCGGTCGAGCACCACCACCGGGCCCACCCGCCCCCACCACGCGTCGGGGAGGAGCCGACCCGAGACCGGGTCGGGCATCCGCTCGAACCAGGCGCCGGCCTCGTAGCCGAGCCACCCGACGAGCCCCGAGGTCCAAGGCGGGCCGTCCGCGGATCCGGCGCGCGCCTGCGCCGCCCACGCTCCGCGCCCCGCAACCGTCACCGGCTCCAGCGCACCCACGATTGTTCCAGCAGCGCCAAAATCGGCCCAGAAGGCAGGACAATTGTCCGAGAGCACCTGCCAGGCACGAAGCGCCGACACCGGTCCGGTCATTCCGGGTCTATAATGCCCCCGCGGATTGCCGTCGTGAAGCTGCTGGTTGTGGACGAGGACCCGAACTTTGCCCGAATCCTCGCCACGGTGCTGGGGGGGGAAGGGCACGAGGTTGAGGCGGTGGGTGGCGTCGACGCGGCCCCGCCCGCTTTGGCGCGCCTGCGCCCCGACGTCCTCCTGCTCGCGGTCGACGCATCGGACAGCGCCGCGCTCGCTTTTCTCGCGGGCTTTCGCACCTTCCCCGGCGGCAGCGGCGCGGTGGCCGTGGCGATGGTGGGGCGCGACGACGAGCGCGTGCGCCACGCGCTCGGAGCGTCCGACAGCCGGCACGTGCTCGTGCGGCCGTTCTCGGTGCTCGACCTGGCCGAGCTGGTGCGGTCGGTGGGGGTCGGGAACGTGGCCCCACCGCGCACGCCGGCGCCGCCCGCCGCGCTCGACATCGACAACGCCTCGCGCCTGGTGCGCCTATGGGCGCGGCACGCCAACGGGATCGTGCAACTCGCGTTGCCCGGCGGCACCGAGTGGGCCACGCTCGCCGACGGCGGGCTGGTCGAGGCGGGGGGCGAGGGGGTGGTCCGCGCCGGCCTCGTCGGGGGCGATCTCGAGTTTCAACCCTGCGAGGTCGACGGCACCGGCGATCGTGCCGCGATGGCCGAGATCTTGTGGTCGGTGGCCTGCGCCGGCGAGCGGCCCCGGCCGCCGTTGCCCCGGGGCACGGTGCTCAGTCCCACGTCGTTGTCGGAGCGGGCGGGCGAACTGCCGCTGGCCCCCGGGTTGTCGCGCGCGCTCCGGACGCTGACCACGCCCATCGGCTTCGGCCGGTTCGCCGACGAGCTTGGTCTGGACGTGGGCGAGCTCCAGCGGGTGCTCGGTCCGCTCGCCACGCTCGGGTTCGTCGTGCTCCAGGACGTGCCGGCGCTCTCGGCGCCGGTGCAGGGCCCCCCGGGCCACGCCTCGATCGTGCCGGACCGGGTCACCCCCGCACGCTCGACCGCCACCGGCGGGGGTTCGTCGTACCTCACCAATCCGGCCGCCCGCAGCGGCGAGCGGCCGCGCTTGCCGGTGTCCACGCCGTCCGGCGCCCCGCGGCAGCTCCCGCCGCAGGACGAAGCGTCGATCCTGCGTGTCCTCCGTCGTGAGGTCGCGTTGGTGCGCAGCGGCGATGCGTGGGTGATCCTCGGCGTGCCGCACGACGCCGCCGCGTCGTTGGTCCAGGCTGCCGGTGAGCGGATGCGCGCGCGCTACCGCGCCCTGGTCGAAGGACACACGGGGGAGATTCACGAGCTCGCGACCACGATCCTCGCCGCGGTCGACTCCGCGCTGGCCTCCGCCGAGCCGCCGCCCGCCCGCGCCGAGGCGCCGGGCGACGACCTGTTCCGTGCCGGGCTCCGGGCGATGTCGCGCGGGGAGTGGGCCCTGGCCGATCGCCGCTTCTGCGCGGCCCGCGACCAGAACCTCGACAGCCCCAAGACTCTGGCCCACATCGGGTGGGCGCGGGTCCACAACCCGGACCTGCCGGCGACCGACCGCGCCAAGGATGGCCTCGAGCTGCTGCTGCTCGCCGAGCAGTTCGCGCCCGACTACCCCGATGGACAGTACTTCCTCGCGATGGTGCTGCACCGCGCCGGCGACGACGACGGCGCGCTGCGCCGGCTGCGTCGTGCGCTCAAGGCCGAGCCGGGGCACGTCGCCGCCAACGCGCTGGCGCGGAAGCTCCGGCGGGCGGTCCCTCCGGTCACTCGCTGACCCCCCGGGCGGCGTCCTCAGGATAGGCGCGCGGCCATGGCGATGCTCATCGTGGGTGGCGGGCTGGTCGGGTGCGCGCTGGCGTTGGAGCTGGCGCGAAGGGGGCAGGCGGTGGTGGTGCTGGAGCGCGCGGTGGCGGGCGCCGAAGCGTCGAGCGCGGCCGGGGGCATCCTCGCCCCGCGGGTGGAGGCGCACGGCGACGACGAGGCCCGCGTCCTCGGCCTGGCCGCGCTCCAGATGTACGAAGGGTGGCTCTCTTCGCTCGGCGGCGACGTGGGCTTCCGCCGCTCGGGGGTGCTGGTCGTTCGCGAGGCGTCGCCGGACGGCGACGCGCGGTGGATCGACGGCGGCGCCCTGGAGGCCATCGCGCCGGGGTTGCGTGCCGGCGGGGCGTGGTGGTTGCCGGACGAGGCCGTGCTCGACACCCGCCTGCTGGTGCCGGTGGTTCACGCCGCCGCCGAGCGGGCGGGCGCGGTCTTTCGCACCGGGCACGGGGTCGTCGGACTCGAGGCGGGCGGGGTCACGCTCGACACCGGCGAGCGCCTGGCCGGCGAGGTGGTGGTCTGCGCAGGCGCGTGGACGGCGCGGCTCCCCGGGCTCGGCGACCTGCCGGTGCGCCCGGTGCGCGGACAACTCGCGGCGCTCGGCCAGGTCGGCGCCACGTCGGCGGTCGTGTTCGGCCCCGCGGGCTACCTCGTGCCGCGCGTCGACGAGCTCGTGGTCGGCTCCACGATGGAGGAGGTCGGCTACACCCGCGGCGTCTCGGCGGGCGGGCTCCGGCACGTGCTGGACCACGCGCTCGGCCTCTTCCCCGGCCTGGCGCCGGCGCCGCTCTTGCGCACGTGGTCGAGCTTCCGGCCCGGCTCGCCCGACGGGCGTGCGCTCGTGGGCAAGGTGCCGACCGGGTGGGTCGCTTCGGGCCACTTCCGGAACGGCATCCTGCTCGCGCCGCTCACGGCGCGGCTGTTGGCGGCGGCGATGCTCGACGGGGGTGCGCTGCCGCCCGCGTGGTCGCCAAATCGGGGCTGAGGCTCCTCCGTCGCCCAATCCCGCGCGAAGTTCGCCGTTGCCGGGCTCTCCGACCTTGGGCCGGTCCACCGCGCCGGCTCACGGCCGCCGCCGTGCCCACGGCCGTGGCGCGTCGCCTCCCGCCGGGGCCGGGGCCCCCGGCCTTGTGCGACGCCGCCATGCCCACGGCCGTGGCGCGTCGCCTCCCGCCGGGGCCGGGGCCCCCGGCCTTG
>SXOM01000019.1 GCA_005776735.1 Pseudomonadota bacterium | reverse complement strand
CGGAGGGAGCGTCCGGCGCACCGGCCCACGGTCGGTGGGCGGGCGTGGCGACGGCGGTGAACCGCACCGGCGGGGGCGGGCGGCCAGCGGAGGGCGGGTCCGGCGCACCGGCCCACGGTCGGTGGGCGGGCGTGGCGACGGCGGTGAACCGCACCGGCGGGGGAGGGCGGCCAGCGGAGGGAGGGTCTGGCTGCACCGGCCCACTCAGAGCGCTTCGATCGGCCCCTTGTAGCGGTCGATCTGGCGCTGCATCGCGTGCGCTTCACCGCCCAGCCGCAGCGCGTCGTTGGGGCACACCCACCAGCAATAGAGGCACTGCACGCAGTCGGGCAGCTCGAGCTTGACGCCGATGTCCTCGACCCGCAGGCCGGTGGGGCAGAAGTCTTCGCACGTGCGGCACGTCCCGCATGCGCCGGGGTCCCGCGCCTCCAGGCGCAGCGTGTCGTCCTCGAGCGAGTAGACGTCCTGCGTGATCTTCGCCCGGTAGGCCAGCTCCGCCACCGCGGGGAGGGCCACGACGGGACGGACCGCCTTCTTCAGCCACAGGAGGCTCGGCGCTTCGGAGAGCTCGGCGAGCTTGCTGCGCGGCGGGGCGCGTACGATTGCGCGGACCACCGGGACCTCGGCGTCCACGCGGGCGACGAGCGCCGCGTCGACCACGCCGGCGTCGAGCGCGTGCCGCAGGTACGGCACCGCTTCGAGCGGCATCCCCACCAGGCGCGCGACGACCACGTCGTTCAGGAACGGGTCGTCGCTCATCGCGAGCAGGCCCAGGCGCACGGGGTCGCCGTCGCCGGGGCCGTTGCCCTGCATGCCCACGAGGCCGTCGACGAGGACGAGGTCGGCCTGCACGACCTCGGAGAGGGCGAAGATGTTGCGCCCGAGGTCCTGGTGCATGTGGCGCTTGTCCTGGCCGACGCAGATGCCGACCCAGTTCTTCATCGCGCAGCTCAGGCCCGCCTCGGCGTGCGTCTTGACCTTGGGCACCGAGATGAGGAAGTCGGCGTCGAGCACGGTGTTGGCGACCAGCGGCTCGGCGCCGGCGTGCAGCGGGATGCGCCGCCCTTCGTCGCGGTTGAGGTCGACCGTGGCAAAACCCAGGCGCGCCGAGAGCTTGTCGAGTCGCAGGCGCCGGAACGTCGAGATGTTGCGGCGCTCGATGCCGACGTTGCTGCCGTCGGCCACGGTGAGGTCGCGATATCCGCGGCGGTGCAATGCTTCGATCAGCGCGGTGATGACGCGCAGATCGGCGCAGTTGCCCGTGAGCGCCACGAGGTCGTTGTTGAGGTTGGGCTTGAGCACGATGCGCGCCGAGCGTTCCGTCGGGAGCTTGGCCTCCCAGGTGCACAACAGCGCCTCGACCTGCGCGTGCACCTCGGCGCGTGTCCACGCCGGGCGCACCTCGACGCGGCCGCGAGGGTGCACGAATGTGAAGGTGCGCGGGTCGGGCGGGGCGGTCATCGGGGGAGAGCGTAGCGCGGGAGTGCGGCGCCGGGGTAGGTCCGTGCCGTGGCGCCCGGCATCCACCTCGTGCACAAGCCCATCGGGCCCACGAGCAGCGCCGTGCTCGAAACGGTTCGTGGTGACTCGCCGCTGAAGATGTGCCACGCCGGCGCGCTGGACCCGTTCGCCGAGGGGCTCCTCCTGGTGCTCGCCGGCGAGGCCACGCGGCTTTTCAACTGGCTCCACGGTGTTCCCAAGGTGTACGTCGCCGAGGTGGTGTGGGGCGTGGAGACCGACACCGGCGACCCCGGCGGCGCCGTGGTCGCGGAGGGGGACGCGCGCGGCCTCACCGTGCCTGCGCTCGACGCGGCGCTCGCGGCGATGGTGGGGTGGCGGGAGCAGGTGCCCCCCGCCACGAGCAACAAGCGCGTGGACGGGGAGCGGGCGTACCTTCGCGCCCACCGGGGGGAGGAGGTGGTGCTCCCCGCGTCGCGCGTGTACGTCCACGCCGCGCGCTGGCTCCGGCATTCGCTCGACGCCCCGGAGCCGCGCTCCACCGCGGAGTTCATCGTGGCCGGAGGCACCTACGTCCGGTCGCTCGCGCGCGATCTCGGCCGCGCCATGGGGGCGCGTGCCCACCTCGCCGCGCTCCGCCGCACCCGGATCGGCCCGTGGGACGATCCTGGTCCTGACCACAAGCCGCCACGGATCCAGGGCGAACGCCTGCTGCCGTGGGCGCCATCCCGCCGGCTCACGGAGTCCGAACGGCGTGCGGTGCGGCTCGAGGCCCCGGTCCCACGCGGGTCGTTGGAGCCCGCGTCCTGGCCGTTGCCCGTGGGCTTTCCGCCGCCCCCGGTGCGCCTGGTGCACGGGGGGCGGCTCATCGGGTTGGCGGATGAGGCGGAGGTGCTGACCGTGCGGGTGAGCTTCGGGCGGGGACTCTGACGCGCGGGAGGTCGGCGGGGCGCGGGGCGGATCCGGCCCGGGGAGCGGACGGTCGCGCCGCGCCCCCCACGGGGTTCACACCGCGCAGATCGGCGGCTTCCGGTCGATCCACGGGCGCGCGCGCTCGAGCTGGGCGCCGAGCTGCACGAGCAGCCCGTCGCGGCCGAAGCCCGCGGCGAACTGCATCCCGACCGGCAGGCCGGCGGCGGTCTGGTGGAGCGGCACCGACATCGCGGGCAGGCCGGTCATGTTGAACAGTTGGGTGTTCGGCACCTTCTCCAGGCTGCGATCGGCCAGGTCGCGCAGGACCGCCATCATCACCGGGCCGATGGGCGCGGACCGGAGCACGCCGAGGCCGATGCGGTCGGCGGTCTTGAGGCCGGCTTCGCCCAGGCGGGCCGGCGGGTATGCGAGCGTCGGGAGCAGGAGCACGTCGTACTGCCCGAAAAACGTGGCCAGGCGTCGCCCCGCGGCGTGGCAGGTGTCGCGGCTCTGTTGGAGCTCGACCGCGGTGAGCTTCCGGCCGAGCTGGTTGAGGAACCACGTGCCGGGCTCGAAGCCGGCCGCCGTGGCGGGCTTGCCCGCCCATTTCGCGGCGTCGTCGACCTCGGCGGCCACCGAGGCCGCCACCTGGGTGAGGTAGGCCATGACCAGCTCGTGGCGATCGAAGCTCGGGCGGGCGTCCTCGACGTGGTGCCCGAGCTCGCCGCAGAGGCGCGCGGTGGACTCCAGGCCGGCGAGCACGTCGGCGTGCAGCTCCTTGCCGAAGAGCGAATCGCGGCACACGGCGATGCGGAGGGGGCGCGGGTCGGCGCCGAGCTCGTCGGCGAGCGGCCGCGCGAGGGTGGGTCCGCAGTACGGATCGCCCGGAGCCGGGCCGCGCAGCGCGTCGTAGATGGCGGCGGTGTCGCGGACGGTGCGGGTGAGCACGCCGGGGACGACGTAGCCGCCCCACCCTTCGCCCAGGTCGGGCCCCACCGGGAGCAGGCCGCGGCTCGCCTTGAGCCCGAACAGCCCGCACGCGCTCGCCGGGATGCGGATCGAGCCGCCGCCGTCGCCGCCGTGGCCGACGGGCACGGCCCTCGCCGCGACCACCGCCGCGCTCCCTCCGGAGCTGCCGCCGGGGGTGTGCTCCGGGTTCCAGGGATTGTGCGTGGGGCCGCGCCACTCGGGCTCGGTCGTGCCGAGGATGCCGAGCTCGGGGCAGTTGGTCTTCGCGACGAGCACGAACCCGGCCCGCCGCAAGCGGGCGATGACCTCGGCGTCGTGGCTCGGGACGAAGTCCTTCAGGAAGCGGCTCGACATCGTGTATGGCGCGCCGGCGGTGAACCCGTCGAGGTCCTTGACCACCATCGGCACCCCGCGGAACGGGCCCTCGGGCAGCGCCCCGGCCGCGGCGGCGCGCGCGGTGTCGGCCATGGAGTGAACGACCGCGTTCAGCCGCGGGTTGACCGCGTCGAGCCCGGCGAGCGCGGCCTCGACCAGCTCGGTGGGGTGGACCTCGCCGCGGGCGACGAGGGCGGCGAGCGCGGTGGCGTCGAGGTCGGGGAGTGCAGGCATCGGGCGGACGTATCCCGCGCGCCGCCGCCGCCGGGGCGCGCACCGCTCAACGTCAGGCTGCAGTGGACCACCTGTTCCGCGGCGGAGGCGAGCAAGAAGCCATGAGCGACAAGCTGAAAACATGGTGGAAGCGTTTGACGGCCGATAAGAAACGGTTCGGCGCGATGGCGGCGCTCTTG
>SXOM01000018.1 GCA_005776735.1 Pseudomonadota bacterium | reverse complement strand
GGGCGCGTCGGCGGGGGGCGTCGCGCAGGCGAGAAGGGCGAGGAGGGCGAGCAGGGAACACCTCGGCGGCGGCGGGCGTCTATCCGGTGCGGGCGCCGCGGGGGGCGCGCGCCGTGCGGCGGGCCCGGCCGCCTTCACGGCCGGTCGCGGCACGGCGCCCAACGGCTACGGGTATGACGAGTCCCAGGTCGTCGCTTCGGTCGTGGATTCACCGCCGGCGACGAGGGCGCCGGTCGCCGAGGCGGTGTTGTAGCGACCGCCGAAGGTCGTCGCGTACTGGGCGGAGGCGACGTTGCTGAGGCCGCCCGCCGCCAGCGACGCGTAGCCGCTCGAGGTGAGCTCGGCGCCGCCGCAGGTGGCGCTGACGGTCGAGGAGGCGGTGTTGAACACTCCACCGTAGGCGGCGGCGTAGGTGCCCGAGGCGAGGTTGTCGTAGCCGCCGGCGGCGAGGGCGGCGGTTCCGGTGGTCGTGAGGAAGATGCCGCCGACCGCGGTCGAGATGGTGCCGCTGGTGGTGTTCTGGTAGCCGCCGTGCGTGCTCGACATGCCGCCGGACACGGTGTTGTTGTAGCCGCCGAACGAAGCGGCGGTGTTGCCGGTCACGATGTTGCTCACTCCGCCCACCGCGACCGTGTAGTACTCGCTCGCGGTGTTGGAGCTCCCGCCGACCGCGACGCCCATCGAGCCGCTCGCGACGTTTCCGTAGCCGCCGAAGGCCGCCGGGTAGCTGGTCGTGCTCGCCGCGTTGGCGTACCCGCCGGCGACGAGGGCGTAGCTGCTGGAGGCGTCGTTGTCGGAGCCGCCGAGGGCGGTGGAGTAGCTGCCCGACGCGCTGTTGCGGAGGCCCAGCGCGACCGCGGCGGTGCCGGACGCCGTCGCGCCCGAGCCGGCGGCGAAGGCGTACTCGCCGGTCGCGTTGTTGGCATGGCCGAAAGCCGCGCCGTAGTCGTCGATGTCGTGGTCCTCGCCGAACGCGAGGCCGCTCCAGCCGGTGTAGGTGTGGTGGGGCCCGACGACGAGGTTGTGCGAGCCGGTCTTGGTGTCGCCGTAGTTCTCGTCGTAGCCGAGGATCAGGTTGCCGTAGCCGTTGGTGCTCTCGGAGCTGCCGGCGCCGTTGTCGATGTGCACGTTGGCGCCGCTGAAGGTGAGCGTGTCGCTGGCCGTGTCCACGGTGAGGTAGGTGAAGAGGTCGTCCAACGAGGCGGCGTCGGCCACGAGGTCGGCGACGGTGGTGTCGAGGGTGGCCAGGTCGGCCTCGGCGGTGGTGAGGCGCGTGTCGAGCGCGTCGACGTCGGCCTCGGTGGTGGCCTGGGCGGTCTCGAGCGCGGTGGCGGTGCTCTCGACCGCGTCGACGTCGGCCTCGGTGGTGGCCTGGGCGGTCTCGAGCGCGTCGATGTCGGCCTCGGCGGCGGTCAGGAGCGCGTCGAGGTCGGCGACGGAGGGGTCGGTGGCGGCGACGGTGCTCTCCACCGTGTCGAGGTCCGCCTCGGTCGTGGTGAGGCGGGTGTCGAGGGCGTCGAGGTCGGCGCTCAGGGCGTCGATCGCCGCGGTGAGCGTCGCCTCCACCGCGGCGACCGCGGCGTCCAGGGCGGCGACGGTGCTGTCGAGGGCGTCGAGGGCGGTGGCGGTGGCGTAGTCGGCTTCGATGGCCACGACGCGGAGGTCGAGGGCGTCGAGGCTGTCGCTCAGGGTGCCGAGGGCGGTGGCGGTGGCGTAGTCGGCTTCGATGGCCACGACGCGGAGGTCGAGGGCGTCGAGGCTGTCGCTCAGGGTGCCGAGGGCGGTGGTGGTGGCGTAGTCGGCCTCGATGGCCACGACGCGGAGGTCGAGGGCGTCGAGGCTGTCGCTCAGGGCGGTCAGGTCGACGCCGGTGAGCGTCAACAGCTCGGTCTCCACGTCGAGCACGGCGTCGGCGAGCGCGGTGCTGGCGCTCTCCAGCGCGTCGATGCGGAGGACGGCCGCGGCGAGGGCGGTGTCGAGCGCGTCGAGATCGAGGGCGAGGCCGGCGACGCCGGTGCCGAGGGCCGCGACCGTCGCGTCGGTGACCTCCTGGGCGTCGGCGAGCGCGCCGAGGTCGGTGGCGGTGGCGTAGTCCGCTTCGATGGTCGTGAGCCGCCCTTCGTGGTCGTCGAGCTGGGCCTGGAGCGTCGCGGTGTCCACGGCGGCGAGCGTGCTCTCGAGGGTCTCGATGCGCGCGGTGAGGACGTCGATCTCCGCGGTCTGCGTGGCGAGGAGCTCGTCGTAGGAGGTGAACCGCCCGGAGTGGGTGTCGCTGGTGGCCGCGAGCGCATCGAGCTCGGCCTCCAACGCGGTGACACGGTCGGCGAGGGCGTCGTCGTCGGACGAACACGCCAGCAGGAGGAGCAGGGGCACAGGTTCACCGGGGAGGGGGTCTGTGCGGCTGGACACGCGGGGTGCGGCGGGTGGGCAAACTTCGTGCGCCGGGGGTACGAAGGGGTGACGAGCGGCGCTCTTGTCGCCTCGTCGTGTGACCCCGAGGCCGCGCCTGGAAGACCCCTCCTTCGCCATCCCGTTTGTGACGCCGCTGGTCGCCGGTTCGGTGACCACCCTGCAGGTGAACCTGGGCAAACGCTGCAACCTCGCGTGTACCCACTGCCACGTCGAGGCCGGCCCGAAGCGCACCGAGAGCATGTCGGCGGCGACGGCCGCGCAGGTCCTGGCGCTCCTGGCCGACGCCCCGGAGGTCCACACCCTCGACCTCACCGGCGGCGCCCCGGAGCTCAACCCGAACTTCCGCGACCTCGTGCGCGGGGCCCGGGCGCTCGGCCGTCGGGTGATCGACCGTTGCAACCTCACCGTGCTCTCCGAGCCGGGGATGGAGGACGTCGCCGAGTTCCTGGCCGAGCACCGGGTGCACGTGGTCGCGAGTCTGCCCTGCTATACGGCCGAGAACGTCGAGCGGCAGCGGGGCAAGGGGGTCTTCGACCGGAGCATCACCGCGCTGCGTGCGCTCGGGGCGCTCGGCTACGGCGACGGGGTGTCGGGCCGCGTGCTCGACCTCGTCTACAACCCCGGCGGCGCGTTCCTGCCGCCGGCCCAGCCGGCGCTCGAAGCCCGCTACAAGCAGGAGCTGGCCGCGCTCGGCGTGCGGTTCGACCACCTGCTCACCCTCACGAACATGCCGATCCGGCGCTTCGCCCAGGCGCTCGCCCGCGCGGGCCAGACCGAGGCGTACATGGAGCTGCTCGTCCAGAACTTCAACCCGGCCACGGTGGCGGGCCTCATGTGTCGCAGCCACCTGAGCGTGGGCTGGGACGGGAAGCTCTACGACTGCGACTTCAACCAGATGCTCGACCTGGCGGTCGAAGGTGCGGTCGGGACCGTCGCAGAGCTCGGTGGGCTGGGCGTCCTCGCCGGTCGTCGTGTCGTCACCGGCTCCCACTGTTTCGGGTGCACCGCCGGCGCGGGGTCGAGCTGCTCAGGGGCCTTGGCGTGACGGCCTCGTCGCTGGCGGGCCTGGTCTTCGGGGCTGCGGTCGTGGTCGCGGTCGCGATCCCGGGGGTGCTCGGTTGGCGTGGCCACACCTGGCGAGGCGTTGGGGTCGTGGTGCTCGGCTGGTGGGTGATCGAGGCCGTGGTCGCCGTGCCGCTGTACCGCGCCGACCAGGAGTGCCTTGCGACACCGGGATGCGAGAGTTGGTCGGGCATCGGGTGGACGCTGCTCATCGCGGCCGGCATCGGGTACCCGCTGGTCGCGGCGGCCGTGGTGGGGATCGCGTCGTGGGCGCGGCGCCGCCGACCTGTCTAGACCGTGAGAAACTCGCCGAATGCGTGGCCGAATACCGGCGATTCGCTACCAGCTTCCGTTCGGCGCGCTCGACCCGAACACGTCCAGTCGGGCCCGACTCCAGCACGCCATCGCCGCCAACGCGCTTCCGGACATCCCTGCGCTCCCGCCCAGCGTCACCCTGAGCACTGCCCCGTCACCACCACACGCAGCCCCCCTTCTTCACCCTCCTCGAACCGGACCTCCCACCCAAAGCGCCGCGAGGCCGCCAGCGTGATCGCGAGCCCCAAGCCCCCGCTTCGGGGGCGAGGCCCATCGGCGCGGAACGTGGCCTCTTGCAGAGACGCGAGCTCGTCCCGGCCAACCCCCGGCCCGCGGGGTTCACGTGCCCGTGGAGGTTCGCCGCGCGGCCTCGAAGCGGCATGAGGCGCGCGAGGTCGTCGTCCGAGGGCTCGTAGCCGGGGTCGGCGAGGTTTCCGCGGGCGCTCATGGCTCGATCATAGCGCCCGTCGCCGCGCGCAGCGATCGACCCTCACCGGCGCCCGCCCAGCCCGGCGAATGCGCGACGGGCAAGGGGCTGATCGTCATCATGCACCCCACGGGCACGCGCCCCAGCGGGGCCGCCCTCGCGAGAAGCGAGGACCAACCAGGTGAAGCGACTACCAGCTTCCGTTCGGCCCCCCAAACGCCCCCATGTCGTTCGCACTCCCATCCACGTCCGCGTACGCCGACGCCGGATCCCCACCATCGACCGCGCCCGACGTCGGGTCCAGCGTCCAGTCGTCGTTGCGGGCGTTGCCGTCGCAGTTGGCGCTCGTGAAGTTGCCGCCCATGCTGATGCTGCCCGTGCCGGCGGAGAGGCTGCCGCCGTAGGCGCTGCCCGACGGGTTGTCGTTGTACACGTTGTTGTAGGTCAGCGTGCCCGAGGACCCGTACAACAGCGCGGTGGCGATGTCGTTCTCGACGATGCTGTTGAGCAGGGTCGTCGTCGTGCTCGAGCCCAACCACAGGTCGGCGCCGCGCGCGCTGCCGCTCGTCGACGACTCGTTGCCGTAGAACGAGAGGTTCTCCACCCGGAGCGTGGACACGTCCTCCGTGAAGATGCCGCCGCCGTCGGTCGTGGCCGTGTTGCACGCCACCACGCTGTTGTTGGTGGTCAGGCTCGACGCCGCGACGAGGTAGCCGCCGCCGTCGCTCGCGTCGTTCTCGGCGACGATCGTGTGCTCGGCGCTCACGATGGAGCTGCCGCCCGCGTACACCCCACCGCCCGAATCGGCGGAGTTGTTGATCACCCACACCCCGTCCATCGAGACGTTGCCGTCGACGATGCACACCCCGCCGCCGTAGCTGAACAACCACGACTGCGTGTAGTCGCCCGTGCTCGCCTGGTCGTTGTCGGGCAGCTCGTTGTCGTAGACCACGAGGTCTTCGAGCACCGGGTCGTCGCCGGACACGTGGATCCCGCCGCCGCAGTAGGTATACGTCGTGACCGTGCAGGTGTTGGCGCCGCCGTGCGAGGCCGAGGAGTCGGCGCAGGTCTCCGAGGTGGTGCTCGACTCGACCGAGCCGGTGCCCCCCTTCACGGTGAACCCGTGGAGCGTGGGCGTGGCGCCGCCGTTGGACGAGATCTCGACCGCCGCGGCGCACGCGAGCGGGTTGGAGACCGAACAGACGCTCAGCGAAGGGTCGATCGTCGTGTAGTCCGCGCCCTCGACCCCCCACACGTCGATGCTCTTGCCGCCCAGGTCGATGTTCTCCGCGTAGGTGCCCTGGTACGCGACCACGCACGAGTCGGCGTCGTCGATGGCGTCCTGCAACGCATCGTAGGGGCTCGCGAGGGTGCCGCTGCCGGACGACGAGCCGCCCAACGCGTCGGCCACCACCGGCTCGGTGGCGTCGGCGTCGTCGCAGTCGTAGTCGTTGTCGGCGTAGCCGCTCGGCATCGCGCACTCGGACACGCTGTCGCTCGGGTCGCCGAAGCCGTCGGCATCGTCGTCGGCGTAGTAGCTGGTGCCGTCGGTCGGCGCGTCGTCCACCACGCCGTTGCAGTCGTTGTCGGCGCCGTCGCACACCTCGACTCCGCCAGGGAAGCTGGTGGCGTCGGTGTCGTCGCAGTCGTCGTACGCGGCGACGTAGCCGGCGGGCTGGCTGCACTCGACGTCGACCACGGAGGTGTCGCCGTAGTTGTCGCCGTCGCCGTCGCGGTACCAGGTGATCGCGTCGAGCGCGCTGTCCTCGTCGGTGCTTCCGTCGCAGTCGTCGTCGTGTCCGTTGCAGTACTCCGAGGCGCCGGGGTTGGTCTCCAGGCGCGCGTCGTCGCAGTCGGTGTTGTCGAGGACGTACCCGGACGGCTGGTAACAATCCACCACGCTGGTGCTCGCGTCGCCGTACGTGTCGGCGTCGGCGTCGACGTACCAGGTCGACGCGTCGGCTGCGTCGGGCTCGTCGGTGGTGCCGTCGCAGTCGTCGTCGACACCGTTGCACAGCTCGGTCGCGGACGGGTGGATCGACGCGTCGCTGTCTTCGCAGTCGTCCGGGTTCTCGGCGTAGCCGGTCGGGACCGAGCACGCGTCCTGCGGGACCAGGATGTTGCCGTAACCGTCGCCGTCGACGTCGGCGTAGTAGGTCGTGGTGACGCCCTCGTCGACCATGCCGTCGCAGTCGTTGTCGAGGGTGTCGCACACCTCGGGGTTGCCGGGGTACGAACGCGACGTGCTGTCGTCGCAGTCGGTGTTGTCCAGGACGTAGCCCGCGGGCTCTTCGCACGCGTCCACGCCGCTGGTGGGGTCGCCATAGCCATCGGTGTCGGCGTCGGCGTAGTAGGCGGTGGTGACGCCCTCGTCGACGGTGCCGTCGCAGTTGTTGTCGATCTCGTCGCAGACCTCTTCGTTGCCGGGGTAGCTGCGCGGCTGCGCGTCGTCGCAGTCCTGGTTGTTCTCGACGTAGCCTTCTGGCGCTTCGCACGCGGTCTGCGTGGCCTCGAGGTTGCCGAAGCCGTCGAGGTCGTAGTCCTGGTACCAGGTGGAGCCGACGCCCTCGTCGATGTTGCCGTCGCAGTTGTCGTCGCGCCCGTTGCACGTCTCGATCTCGCCGGGGTTCACCGACGAATCACTGTCGTCGCAGTCGTTCTCGCTCGGCTTGAAGCCGTCGCCGTCCTCGTCGCACGCGGCCGGGGACACGTCGCACGCCGTGCCGCCGGTCAGGCCCCCCGCGGTGTCGTTGGTCTTGCCGTCGCCGCCAGGGCAGCCGAGCAGGAAGGCGAGAAGAGCAGACACACCGAAACCACGCATCGGACCTCCGACCCCTCAGTGATAGCACAACATGTCCGCGGGGCCAACGAGAAGTGTCGTTCGGGCGGCGCCGCAGGCCCGTCCCGAGCTCGATCGGGGCGGGACGGCGCCGCGCTCCGCGGGCGACGAACCCCGCGTGGGCCTGGGTTCCCGCCACCGGCGTGCTCCCGACCCCGCGCGCCGCGGTCCGGCCCCTGCTCGCGCCCGGACCGGTCGCGCCGCGGCGCCCAAAAGCAGGAGGGGCCCGCCGAAGCGAGCCCCCCGGACATCAGGCGCCGAAGCGCCGGACCACTACCAGGTGCCTTCCGGACCGCCGTAGGCGCCGAGGTCGTTGCGGCTGCCGTCGGCGTCGTTGTACGCCGAGTCCGGGTCGCCGGTGTTGATGCCGGTGGCGCCGGAGGCCAGCGTCGCGTCATCGTTGAGGTAGTTGCCATCGCAGGTGATGCTGGTGTACTGGCTGCCGATGGTCGTCGTGGACGAGCTCGACCAGGTGCCACCCGTGCCACCGCCGGAGCCGGCGTTGTAGATGTCGGCGTAGGCGATGGTGCCCGTACCGGCGTTCTGCAACAGCGGGGAGGTGGTGTTGCCCTGGACCACGAGGTTCCAGAGGGTCGCCGTGGTGCCCGAGCCGACGTAGCCGGCGGAGCCGTTGGACGAGCTCGTGCCCGAGGTGTTCATGGCGAAGGTGGCGTTGGTCACCGTCACCGTGCCCGAGGTCTCGGAGAAGAACCCGCCGCCGTCGACCGTGGCGTCGTTGCACGCGACCACCGAGTTGGTGACCGTCGCCGAGGCGGACTCGGTGGCGAGCGCCGCACCGTCAGACGCGGAGTTGTCGTCCCACCAGGCGTGCGCGAAGTCGAGCGCCGCGTTGCTCGTGCCGTACACACCGCCGCCGACATCGGCGTGGTTGTCGGTGAACACCACTTCGTCGAAGGTCGCCGCCGAGTTGACCGCGCACACCGCGCCGCCCGCAGAGGCCAGCCACACCTGCGTGAAGTCGCCGGTGCTGACCTGGTCGAAGTCGGGCAGGTCGTTGTCGTCGAACACCACGTCGGAGAACTGCGGGTCGTCGCCGTTGATGTAGGCGCCGCCACCGCAGTAGTCGTAGTTGGTGACCGTGCAGGTGCTGGTGCCGCTGTGCGAGGAGCTCGAGTCGGCGCAGGTCTCGGTCGTGGTGCTGGAGGTCACGTAGCCGGTGCCACCGCGGACGGTGAAGCCGTGAATGACCGGCGCCGCGGCCGAGCCGGAGGCGATGTAGAACACCGGCTCGCAGTCCGTCGGGTTGCTGTAGTTGCAGGTGCTCAGGCCGGGGTCGACGATGGTCGCCGAGCTGCCGTCGACACCCCAGACGTCCAGGCTGTCCGAGCCGAAGTCGATGGTCGACTCGGCGTAGGTGCCCGCCTCGACGATGACGCACTCGTCGGCGAGGTTGATGCCGCCCTGGATGCTGTCGACCGGGTCGCTGGCGGAGCCGACGCCCGCGGACGAGCCGCTGGTGGAGACCACGATCGGCTCGCTGGTGTCGCCGTCGTTGCAGTCGTAGTAGTTCTCGACGTAGCCGCTCGGCAGGTCGCACGCGTCGAGGGTCGAGCCGGCGTCACCGTAGGTGTCGCCGTCGGCGTCGGCGTAGAAGGTGTTGCCGTCGCTGACGCCGCCGTCCTCGTCGATGTCGCCGTCGCAGTCGTTGTCGATGAGATCGCAGATCTCGTCGGCGCCGGGGTACGCGGCCGCGGTGGTGTCGTTGCAGTCGGTGTTGTCGGCGACGTAGCCGGCCGGCTGCGAGCACGAGTTGGTCGAGACCGAGGCGTCACCGTAGGTGTCGGAGTCGGCGTCGACGTACCAGGTGAGCGCGTCGGAGGCGTAGTTGTCGTCGATGGTGCCGTTGCAGTCATCGTCGATGCTGTTGCAGAACTCGGTGGCACCCGGGTTGGTCTCGAACCGGGTGTCGTCGCAGTCGGTGCTGTCGGCGACATAGCCGGTCGGCTGGTAGCACTCGGTGTCGGACACCGCGGGGTTGCCGTAGGTGTCGGAGTCGGAGTCGGCGTACCAGATCGCGGCGTCGATGGCGGTGTCTTCGTCGACCGTGCCGTCGCAGTTGTTGTCGTAGCCGTCGCAGTACTCGATCGCGCCGGGGTAGTCGGACGCGCGGGTGTCGTCGCAGTCGGTGTTGTCGGCGACGTAGCCGGTCGGCTGGTAGCACTCGACGTCGGTGACGTTGATGTCGCCGTAGGTGTCGGAGTCGGAGTCGGCGTACCAGGTGGTCGCGTCGATCGCGGTGTCTTCGTCGACCGCGCCGTCGCAGTTGTTGTCGATGCCGTCGCACACTTCGAGCTGCGCCGGGTTGGCGGCGGCCGTGGTGTCGTTGCAGTCGGTGTTGTCGCCGACGTAGCCGGTCGGCTGGTAGCACTCGACGTCGCTCACGGACGCATCGCCGTAGGAGTCGGAGTCGGCGTCGGCGTACCAGGTGCTGGCGTCGACCGCGGTGTCCTCGTCGGTGACCCCGTCGCAGTTGTTGTCGATGCCGTCGCAGTACTCGGTGGCACCGGGGTAGGCCGTGTTCGTCGTGTCGTTGCAGTCGCTGCTGTCGGCGACGTAGCCGGCGGGCTGGCTGCAGGACAGCACGGAGACGGACGCGTCGCCGTAGGTGTCGGAGTCGGCGTCGACGTACCAGGTGGCCCGGTCGGCCGCGTCGTCGTCGGTCACGCCGTCGCAGTTGTCGTCGATGCCGTTGCAGAGCTCGGTCGCGGCGGGGTTGACCGCGGCTTCGGTGTCGTTGCAGTCGGTGCTGTCGGCGGAGTAGCCGGTGGGCACGGAGCACGCGAGCGTGGTGCTCCCCGCGTCGCCGTAGGTGTCGCCGTCGACGTCGGCGTAGTAGGTCGTCTGCACGCCCTCATCGACCCGACCGTCGCAGTTGTTGTCGATCTCGTCGCAGACCTCGGTGTTGCCCGGGTAGGCCTTGTTCGAGGTGTCGTCGCAGTCGGTCGCGTCGAGCACCATGCCCTCGGGCGGCTCGCACGCCACCACCGCGGAGTCGGGGTCGCCGTACGTGTCGAGGTCGCCGTCGGCGTAGTAGGTGGTGCCCACCCCTTCGTCGATGTTGCCGTCGCAGTTGTTGTCGAGGCCGTCGCACGTCTCCGGGTTGTCCGGGAACTTGGCGTCGTTGGCGTCGTCGCAGTCGTCCGCATTCTCGACGTAGCCGTCCGGGGCCTCGCACGCTTCCATGCTCGCGCCCACGTCGCCGAACCCGTCGCCGTCCGCATCGGCGTAGAACGTGCCCATCTGACCTTCGTCGATCTGGCCGTCGCAGTTGTTGTCGATGCCGTCGCAGATCTCGGCGACCCCGGGGTTGACCGTGGAGTCGTTGTCGTTGCAGTCGTTCTCGGACGGCTTGTAGCCGTCGCCGTCCTCGTCGCCACCGGCGGTGTCGCCCGTCTCGCTGACGGCGCCCCCGGTGTCCTTGTTGGAGTCGTCGCCGCCGGGGCAGCCGAGGAGTGCGAAGAGCGCGAAGGAGAAGATGTGCCGGTTCATGAGGTGCCTCAAGCGGAACGCGGTTGGAGGGGAGCGGAGGAGTTCGGGAGACTGCAAGCCAGTGGCCTGGCCGGACAGCGGGTCGTCTCGAAGTGTATCGCGGACCCCAGCGGGTGTAAAGGACTTGTCGCGGATTGTCTAGGTCTGCGGATCGGAAAGTACGCCGTAGCGGAGGCCGCGATCGGACACGCGCCATGCTTGTCGGCGGGTGAGCTCCAGGGCCTTCAGAAGGATGCACGCGCCGATCAGGAGGGTGTCGGCGCGGTCGGGGCTCACCGGCACCAGCGCCCGCCGCTCGTCCGGCCCCGCGGCGAGGAGGCGGTCGATCCAGGCGCGGAGCGCGGCCGCCGGCAACAGGCTGTTGTGCACGACGTCCGGATCGTACTGGAGCAGGCCGAGCGACGCGGCCGCCAGCGTGGTGGCGGTGCCCGCCACGGCGATCGCGGCGCGCGGCGGAACGGGCAGGACCACGTCGGCGAACGCCGCGTCGATCTCGGCGCGGGCGCGAGCGAGGGCGCTCGGCTCCACCGCGCCGTAGCCGAGGTGGCGATCGGTGAGCCGGACGGTGCCGATCTCGAGCGACACCCGCCGATGGACGTGGCCACCCTCGCCGAGGATCACCTCGGTGGAGCCGCCGCCCGGGTCGACCAGCAGCACCGGCCCCGGCGGCAGCTCGAGCCCGGAGACCCCGCCGAGCCAGGTGAGGCGGGCCTCTTCGTCGCCGTCGATCACGCGGACGTGGAGGCCGGTCTGGCGGAGCACCTGGGCGTAGAAGCTGGTGGCGTTGAGCGCCCGGCGGGACGCGCTGGTGGCGACGGCCCGCACGTCGGCGGCCGGGACGCCGAGCGCCTGCGCCCGCGCGGCGTACTCCCCGAGCACCGCGAGCGCGGATTCCATGCGCTCGGGGCGGAACAACCCCCGTTCGCCGAGGCCCCGTCCGAGGCCGACCACGCGCGCCTCGTCGTGCACCACGCGGTCGCCGTCCATGACCAGGAGCAGGAGCGAGTTGCTCCCGATGTCGATCGCTGCCTTCACGCGCACCTCGGTGGCCTACCAGGACAGGTGGCCGGACCAGTGGGGGTTGGTGTTGCCGCCGCCGCCCTGGGAGAGCTGCACCTGGTGGCGGCCGTCGGCGCTGGCGAGCCAGATCTGCGCGGAGCCCGTCCGCGTCGACGAGAACGCGAGGTAGTCGCCCTCGGGCGACCAGCTCGGGTCTTCGTTGTCGCCGGTGCCCTGCGTGATGCGCTGCATCCCGCTTCCGTCGACGTTCACCGTGAACACGTCGAAGTTGCCGTCGCGGCCCACGAACGCGATCTTGTCGCCCTTGGGGGACCACGCCGGCGACGTGTTCTGGCTGCCCGAGAAGCTCACGCGTCGCACGCCACTGCCGTCGGCGCCCATGACGTAGATCTGCGCGCCGCTGCCTCGCTCGGAGACGAAGGCCACCTGGGAACCGTCGGGCGACCACGTGGGCGACACATCGATGCCGGGGCTCTTGGTGAGCTGGGCGACCACCGACCCCGCGATCGGGTCGATGGTGAAGATGTCGCTGTCGCTGTTGGGCGACAACGTCAGCGCGATGCGGTCGCCGCTCGGCGCCCACGAGCACCCCGTGTTGATGCCGGTGCGCGCCGACACCCGGCGGATCGCGGACTTCGCGAGGTCGGCGACGTACAGGTCGGGGTTGCCGTTGAAGTAGCTGGTGAAGCACAAGGCGGTGCCCGCCCGGTTCCAGCGCGGGGCCAGGTTGATGCTCTTGTTCTTGGTGATCTGCCGGCGGCCGCCGCCGTCGACGTCCATCACGTACACCTCCTTGTTGCCGGAGGCGTTGTTCACGTACGCGATGCGGGTGTCGAAGAACGACCGCTGGTTGGTGACCAACGAGATGATGGCGTCGGCGGTGCGGTGGGCGAGGGTGCGCGTGGCGGTCTTGGGCCCGGAGAACGCCTTGGCACCGAGCTTGGCGCCGCCCGCGACGTCGTACACCCACACCTCGGCACGGGTGCCCTCGCCGTTGGCGACGAGCTCGGTCTTCGCCAGCGCGGCCGCCCCGGGCGTACGCCACGCGGCAAAGTCGAACTCCCCGAAGCGGATGCTCGTGCCGGCGGGCTCGACGTAGGCCTTCGGATCGATGATGCGGAACCACCCGCTCAGCTTCAGGTCGCGCTCGAGGGTGGTGTAGAACTCGTCGCCGGTGGAGCCACCGCGGGGCGCCGGGAGGGCGAGAGGGATGTCCTGTTGACCGGCCCCCTTGGTGGTCAGCGCCACGCTGGCCACGCCCTCGGCGGCGGTGGCGTCGTGCGCGCCGAGCAGGGCGACGACGAGCAGGCTCGCGGTCGCCGCACAGGCGGACACGACGGGGAAGAAGCGGGGCATCAGTTGCACGTACACTCCAGGACGCCGCGCAGCCCGGCGGCGTACTTGGCAGGAAGCGCGGGGAGCTGCGCGGTGACCGCGTAGGCGCGGGTGCATGCGGCGTCGAACGAAGCGTTGCCGCTCGGGTCGACGATCACCGGCTCCTCGGCCACGCGCCCCGCCGCGTCGACGACCGCTGCGGCGGTGGCGACGATGTCGGGGCGGGCCGCACACCACGCGGGGAGGGGATGGAAGTTCTTCGCCAACGCCGCGTTGCTGGCCTTGACCCACCGGGCGAGCTCGGGGTCGCGCAGGCCGGCCTGGGCCGCGCCGCCGGTGCCGCCCGGGTCGCCGGTCGCGGCGCGGTCGATCTTGCCCTCGGGCGCGTCGAGGTCGCGCAGCAACTGGTCGCGGCGCACCTCGTCGAGGAGGGCCTGGCGTGCGTCCGCTTCGGTGGCGCCCCGCTGCGTGGCGGCGTCGGGCAGCGCCAGGTCGCTCGGGTTCGGCGGCGGCTTCACCGCGTCGGGCGTGGCCGCGCCCTTCTGGACCTCCGGCGCCCGCTCGGCCTTCTGCGGCATGCGGGAGGCTTCCGTCGGCGGGCCCGTCATCTCCACGACGATCGTGTCCTCGGCTCGGAAAAGCGGCGTGGCATCGCCGCTTCCGCACTGCGCGAACGCGACCACCGTGAAGACGACCAGGTGCGCGACTCCCGCGACCGGCCACTCCCATGTCGGCAGCGGGACCTTGGACACCTAGCGCTTCTCGCCGGGCTGCGTGACCAGGCCCACCTTCGGAATGCCCGACTGCTTGGCGAGCTCCAAGAGGCCCATCACCTCCTGGTAGGGCAACGCGCCGTCGGCCTGGACATAGACCGCCTGCCCGGGGTGGGTCTTGCCCTCTTCGAGCAGGTTGGCCTCGAGCTGTTCGCGGGTGAGCACCATCGGCGCGCCGGTGCCGCGGGCCAGGGTCAGCGCGCCGTCCTTCTGCATGCCGATCACCAATTGTTCGCCGGTGACCTCGACCGGTGGCGTGTTGGCGCTGGGCAGGTCGATGTCCACGCCGGTGGTCATCAGCGGCGCCGTCACCATG
>SXOM01000017.1 GCA_005776735.1 Pseudomonadota bacterium | reverse complement strand
TCGTCGAGCAGCAGGAGCTTCGGTCGGGGCGCCAACGCCCGCGCCAGGGCGACCCGCTGCCGTTGCCCGCCGGAGAGCTGCGCGGGCATCCGGTCCCCGAGGCCGCGGAGCCCCATCACCTCGAGGAGGCCCTGCACGCGCGCATCGCGGGCGGCGGGGGCCTCCTTCCGCACGGTGAGGCCGAACGCCACGTTCTCGGCGACGGTCATGTGGCGGAAGAGCGCGTAGTGTTGGAAGACGAACCCGACCTGCCGTTCGCGGGCGTGCAGGTGATCGACGCGTTCGCCGTCGAGCCACACCTGCCCGGAGTCCGCCGCTTCGAGCCCCGCGATCATGCGCAGGACCGTGCTCTTGCCGCCCCCCGAGGGGCCGAGGAGCGCGACGAGCTCGCCCGGCCGCACCTCGAAGCTCACGTCGTCGACCACGCGGGTGGGGCCGAAGTTCTTGACCAGGTTCTCGACGCGGATTCCCATTTCAGCTCCGATCGCGGTGCAGGGACAAGAGCAGCGCCACGGCGGCGCCCACCAGGAGGAGCGCCATGCCGAACGCGGCCGGCTCCTGGCGCTCTTCGATCGCCGCGTGGATGTAGGTGGTGGCGGTCTGGGTGCGGCCGGCGATGGAGCCGCCGACGACCAGCACCGCGCCGAACTCCCCGAGCGCCCGGGCGGCGGTGAGGGTGGCCCCGAGCACCAGGCCCCCGCGCACGTTGGGCAGCGTCACCTGCCAGAAGGTCTGCCATGCGCTCGCGCCGAGCGTGGCCGCGGCCTGCTCCTCGGCGTCGCCGAGCTCCTCGAGCACCAGGGCCACCTCCCGCAGCGTGAACGGGAGGGTCACGAACAGCGTCGCCAGGAGCACCGACGGCCACGCAAACGCGACCTGCAGGCCGACGGTGTCGAACGCGGGCCGCAGCAGGCCGCTGCGCCCGAAGAGCAGGAGGAAGGCAAGCCCGGTCATGACCGGGCTCAGCGCCAACGGCAGGTCGATCATCGCGTCGAGGAGGCGCCGCCCGACGAACCGTTGGCGTACGAGCACCAGCGCGCCCGCCACGCCGAACACGCCGTTGAGCACGACCGACGCGGCGGCGACCGCCACCGAGAGCCAGAGCGCATCGAGCGCGTCTTCGGTGCGCAGCGCCGCCGCGACGTCGCCGAAGGAGGCCGCCACCGTGGCGACGAGCGCCCCGAGCGGGACCAGGAGCAGGAGCACCAACCAGCCGACGACGGCGGCCAACACCCATCGTGCGGCGCCCGTGGGCCGGCGCCTACGCACGACGCGCCCCCGCCCGCCGCGAGAGCGCCGCGGAGATCGGCTGCAAGGCCAGGGCCGACGCCAGGAGCACGAGGCTCACCGACGCTGCGCCGCCGGGGTTGCCGGCTTCGACCTCGCCGAGGATGTACACCGGCGCGACCAGGGTCTGGTGGGGGATGTTCCCCGAGACCGCCGCCAGCGACCCGAATTCTGCGATCCCGCGCGCGAACGTCTGCACGGCGCCGGCCGCCACCGCGGGCATGACCGGCGGCAGCAGCACCCGCGTGAGCGTGCCCAGGGGCGTGGCCCCCATGGTGTAGGCCGCTTCCTCCTCGGCGGGATCGAGCTCCTCGAGCACCGGCTCGACGGCGCGCACGACGAAGGGCAGCGTGACGAACAGGAGGGCCAGCACGATGCCGCCGCGGGAGTACGCCAGCGGCAGGCCGACGTCGGCCAACGCCCGACCGAGCGCGGTCTGCGGGCCGAAGAGCGCGAGGATGAGCACCCCCGCCACCAGCGTCGGCACCGACAGGGGCAGGTCGACCAGCGCGGCGATGAACCGCCGGCCCGGCACCTCCCAGCGGACCAGGACCCAGGCGATGGCCGTCCCCACGACGGCGTTGACCGCGGCCGCGAGCGCGGCGGTCCACGCCGAGAGCCACAACGCCGCGACCGCCGCCGGCTCGGTCACCGCGGCCACGAACGCGGCAGGCCCCTCCGCGAGCCCGCGCGCCGCGAGCACGCCGACCGGGAGGGCGACCAGGACCCCCACCCAGCCGACCACCCCCAAACGAAGCCAACCGCGCCCGTCGCTCACGGCGTGCCCGCGCCCGCGGCCTGGTCGTAGGCGCCGCCCTTGGCGAAGACCCGCGCCTTGACCGCCGGCCACCCGCCGAGGTCCGCGACGGTGAACGGGTCGGCCGGCGTCGGCAGCCCCGCGGGCACCGCCGCGGCGTCGATCGGCCGCAGGCCGTACGTGGCGAACGCCGCCTGCGCTTCGGCGGTGTGCACGAACTGCACGAACTCCGCGGCGAGCGCGCCGTTCCCGTGCCGTTCGGCGTAGGTGTCGACCACCGCGATCGGGTTCTCGATGACGACCGTGGACGGCGGCACCACGTAGTCCATGCTCCGGCCTTCCTTCTGCGCGACCAGCACCTCGTTCTCGTAGGTGATGGCGGCGTCGCCGACGCCCTTCTCGAAGCTCACGATCGACTCACGGGCGCCCTTGTCCATCACGCGCACGCGGCCGAGCACCCCCTTCAAGAGTGCGGTCGCACCCGCTTCGTCGCCCGCCGTGACGCCGGCGTGGCCGCGGATCGCGGCCCCCCAGATGCCGAGCACGTTCCACATTGCGCCGCCGCTGGTACGCACGTTGGGCGTGAGCACCTCGACGTCGGCCCGCCCGAGGTCGGTCCAGTCCGCGATGCCCTTGGGGTTTCCAGGCCGCACGGCGATCACCGCCAAGGACCGCGTCACCATCCCGGCCCCGGGGCCGCTGCGCCAGTCGTGGGTGATGAGGCCCGCCTCGGTGAGCACGTCGACGTCGGGCTCCAGGCTCAGGGCGACCACGTCGGCCTCGAAGCCTTCTTTCACCGCGCGCGCCTGTGCGCCGGAGGCCTGGTACGACTCTTCGAACCGGACGACCTCGCCCGTCTTGGCCTTCCAATGTGCCGCGAACGCCGGCAGCACCGCCTTGCCGTACGCTTCGCGGGGGGTGGTGTAGGCCGCGAGGGTCAAGACGCGCTCGACGGGCGCGGCCGGCCCGGTCGGGGCGGCGGGTTCGGACGAGCAGGCGGCGAGCAGGAGCAGGCTTGGCGACATCGGGGCGACCTCGCACCGGACATGGCAAGCCCCGTGCCGCTCGACCGAACGCCCAAAAACCGCCCGGGACGGGCCTCTCTTCA
Organism: Pseudomonadota bacterium; assembly: GCA_005776735.1. GTDB lineage: Bacteria > Myxococcota_A > UBA796 > UBA796 > SXON01 > SXON01. Next base: position 4,883 of record SXOM01000017.1, on the reverse strand, counting down.
GTCGCCCCGTGCGGGGCTCGCGGATTTTCCGTGACGGCTCACGGGCCGGCGTCGGGGCGCGGGGCGGCCTCGGTCGAGCTCGGGACGGTCGCGCCGCGCCCCCCCGAGAACAGCGCCGCGGCGACGTCGTCCACGAGGAGCGAAGCGAGCTCGTGCTGCACGGCTTCGCTCGGGTGGATGGGGTCGGCGGTCGTCTCGCGCAGCGCGGCCAGGTGCCGGCGGGGGGTGAGGCGCTCCCGCAGGCGGATGCCCGGGGCGTCGGACCACGCGGCGAGCACGTCGGCTTCTTCGCGCAGGAGCGGGTCGGCCGGATCGTCGACCAGGGCGGGGAAGTGGACGACCACCACCGGCGTCGTGCCGAGCGCGGCGAGCAGGCCTTGCGCGCAGGCGCGGGCTTCGGCGACGGTGGCGTCGGGTTGGCCGCGGCCGGCGAGCTGCATCACGCCGGTACGGAACAGGGCGCTGTGCAGGAGGGCGCGGGGAAAGCGGCGTCGGCCTCCGCCGAAGATCACGCTGGCGTCGCCCTCCGGGCCCGTCAGCACCACGGGGCTCCCGAAGACGTCGTTGGGGCACGTCTGCACCACGACCACGTGGGGCCGTGCGATCGGGGCGAGCTCCCGTGCGGCGGCCGCGGCCTGGCAGGTTCCGTACCCGCCGAGCGCCGCGTTCCACACCTCGACCTGGCCGCGGCCCTTGCGTTGGAGGGCGTCGCCGAGGTCCAAGGTCCAGCGTTGTTCGCCGATGGAGTCGCCGAGGATCATCAGTCGACGCGCCGAGGGGTTGCCGAGCGGGCGGCCCTGGTCGAGGAGGAAGCCGTGTTCGTCGCGTCCGCAGCGCCCGACCACCTCGTAGATCCGGGTGGGCGACGCGGTCGCGCACCCCGCGGTCTCGGCGTCGAGGTGGCGGGCGAACTCGCCGATTCCCAGCCACCCTTCGGCCAGGCGGGCCCCGCCCTCGGCGCCCAGGAGCCCCACGGCGAGGCCGAAGGCGACGCGGGCGATGCGGCCCGACCCCCGGAGGCCGGGCCTCTCCTGCACCGTTTGGTCCATGGCGTGGTCCGGCTCTACCCCGACCGGTGGGCCCGCGCCGCGACCGTCCCGAGCTCGATCGGGTCCGGCGCGCGGTCCGCGGCCTGGCGGCCGCCGGCTCCAGCAGCGCAGGGCGACGTTCCGGGCGCGAGTCTGAACCGAGTCCGTGGCCCCCCCGAACCGGTCGCGGTAACAGGTCTCATGCAATCCAACGTCCTACTTCGCAGCCTTCTCCCTCTGTTCATCGCGTCGTTCAGCCTCGGATGCGACGCGACGCCCACCGACGCCGGCGAGGAGGGCGACACCGGCGAGGACGGCGACACCGGCGAGGACGGCGACACCGGCGAAGAGGGCGACACCGGCGCCCCGACCGAGCACCCCTGTCCGGACTACTTCGGGTACCACCCGACCGACGCGGCCTTCACCTACGACTACAAGACCGACTTCGGTCTGAGCGGGACGATCACCCGCCAACTGGAGGCGGTGGACGGGGCCGAAGTGCGGGTTCGCGAACACGAACTCTCGACCTGGCGGGGCGGGGACACCGAGTCGCACAGCCGCCTGTGGACGTACCAGTGCGACGGCGTCGGGGTCTCCCTCGTCTCGATGGAGTCGTCCGGCGAGAGCACGTACGACGGCGAGGCGATCCCGCAGACCTACGAGCTTCGTTACGACCCGCCCGCGCTCTTGATCCCCGCCGACCTCGCCGTCGGCAGCGAATGGTCGACGGTGTACAAGGGAACCGAGACGTACAACGGCGAGCGTATGCGCGTGGACGACCGGTACGATTGGGTCGCGGTGGAGGAGACCACCGTGACGGTGCCGGCCGGGGAGTTCGCGGTCCTCTTCGTCGACGGGGAGGGCAACGGCGAGGACCTCACCGGCGACCTGTGGCTGGAGCGTTCGGTGGGCCTGGTCCGGAGCCAGTACGAGCGGCTCGCTTCGTACTGACGGGCGGGCGCCCGCCGGCTAGAACAGCGCGTGGAGGACCGGCGACACGACCGTGGAGAGCGCGTGCCGGTGGACGGCGGCGCGCGCGGCGTGTGAGGGGACCCCGTGTTGGGCGTGGTCGGGCGCGAAGCTCGCGGGGGGCTCCGGGCGCTTCAACATCGCGGCGAGGCGGGCGCGTGCGAAGTCGCGGAGCTCGGGGTGGACGGCGAGGAGCCAGGTGAGGGTTCGCCAGGCGAGTGCAGCATGCCGTGCTTCGTCCTCGGCCAGGTTGAGGAGGCCGGCGCGGATGGCGGCGTCGGCGCAGCCCTCCGCGGCCGCGAAAGCTTCGGCGGCGCCGAGTGTCTCGCCGACGCACGCCTCGTCGATGAGCGCCGCGAGCACGCCGGCGGCGTCGAGGGGCGGCATGGCGTCGTGCAGGACGAGTGGACCCGGCCCCACGGCCGCGCCCCCGTAGGCCGACGCGAGGCCGTACGCGAACTGCGCGTGGCGTACTTCGTCGGCGGCGGCCTCCTGGGCCCCGAGCACCAACTCCGCCGGGGCGCCGAGCGCGAGGAGCTGAAGGGTGAAGCGCGCAAAACTCGCGATGCTCGCGTGTTCGAGCGCCGCGATCGAACGCCAGTGCGCAGCCAGCTCGGCTTCGACGGTGGCGGCGGGCGACGGCGGTTCGGACCAGTCGGCGCGGGCGACGGCGGCGGCCACGCGCGCCCGTGCGGCGATGAGCAGCGGGCGGCCGGGGGAGCAGTCATGGCGGATACACGCGAATGCGGCCCCCTCGCGCCCGCACTCCGCGTGCCCGCCGGGGCCGACGCAGTCGTCGTCGACGCGGCAGGTGTCCGGCAGGGCGTCGCGGCAATCGAGCCCGCCGCTGTAGCCGCATCCAGTGAAGGTGAGGCTCAACCCGCACTCGGCCGACGGGCAGTCCGCCGCCGCGTCGCAGGACGCCGGCCAGCACGCGGCATTGCCCCCCGCCCCGGACACTTCGCCGGCGATGCACGCTTCACCGCGCGCGCAGTCCGCATCGTCGGTGCAGTGGTAGGTGCAGCCGCACACGGTGGCGGCTTCCTGGTCGAAGTGTGCACAGAGGCCGTTGGGCCCGTCCGCGCAGTCTTCGTCACGATCACAATCCCGGTGCATCTCGTCGCCGTTGCAACGGGGGAGCTCGGCCGGCGGCGGCACCGGCAGGGCTTCGGTCCGGTTGATGGCGCCATCGGCACACCGGACGAACCCCGTCGGCTCGCCGTTGGCGTACACCAAGGTCTCGGGCGTCGCGCAATCCAGCGTGGTGCCGGCGGGGCAGCCGACGGCGGCGAGCAACAGCAAGCGCAGCGGGCGTAGATCGGTCATGCGCCGTCCCCGGTTTCGGCGGTGTCGTCGCAGCCCTCGTCGACCTCGACGTCGCAGTCGTTGTCGACGTCGTCGCACACCTCGGCCGCGCCCGGGTTCACGTCGGAATCGCCGTCGTCGCAGTCGCCCTCGGAGGGTTTGAAGCCGTCGCCGTCGAGGTCTGCGGACGGTTCCCACACCGGCCCCGTTTCGGCCGTGGGCGGGGGGAGGACCACCTCCCGCGGTTCCGCACACGCGGTCCCAAGCATCAAGAGTGGTGCAACGCGCATCCTTTCCCCGCGACGTGCGTTGCGTATCCCGCGGTTCAGCCGCCGTCGTGAGGCGCGGCGGCCGCCCATGCCGGACCCCGTCGGCACGGATATCTGCGCGTCATGCCTTGGCGGATCTTCGCGTTGCTGCTGCCGGTCGGCCTCATCGCGGGGTGGTGCGTCGTGACCTCACACGGTGGAACGCGGGCGCCGAGCGAGCTGGTTCGTCGTCAGGACGAAGCGCTCGCCGCGGCGGACCCCGCGTTGATCGCGGTCGGTCCGTCGTCCGCCGCCGCGGACGTGGACCTTCGCCAGCTCGGCGGGAAGCTCGGGCTCGGGCCGGGCGTCGCGCTGGCGATGGACGGCTCGGTGCCGGCCCACTGGTACGCGATGATGCGGTACCGGGTCTTCGCGTCGGGCTACCGCCCCAAGCTGGTGCTGATCGTGGCCCCGCTGGTGATGGCGTTGGACGACTCGCCGCTGGTCGGACACGGGGTGGACACGCTCCTGCAGCACGTCTCCGAGCCCGACGACGTGCTCGCGAAGCAGGTCCTGGGCCAGCGGTACCCGGCGGCGGTCGAGCGCCTCCTCGCGGGGCGCGCCGACGCGCAACAGGCCGCGATCGATCCGTGGCGATGTGGCCTGGTGGGGCTCCTGTTCACCGCGGAGCGTGCGCCGGGTGCCGGCTGCCTGGCCCAGGCCGAGGCCGCGAGCGTGGTCTTCTCCGGCGACCAGGGGCGAACGGGCCTCGTCCGCCTGCTCCCCGTGGTCGAAGCGGCGGTCGATGCCGGCGAGGCCGCCGCCGTCGACACCCCGATGCTCGCCCATCTCCTCGACCTGGTCCGGCTCGCCGGAGCCCGCGCGGTGGTGGTACGCGTCCCGCTCGGCGCCCTCTTGCGCAACCACGACCACTTCGAGCCCGCTGCCGAGCGCGCGGCCATCGAGCTCGTCCGCGCCCACGGGGGCGGCTACCTGGACCTGCGTGCGGCGGTCACCGACCCGCGGGAGTTCGACGACGCGTTTCACCTGAATCGGGCAGGCCGCCTCCGGATGACCGCGGCGCTCGCCGAGGGCCTCGTGGCGCTCGGTGCGTTGGACGCCGCCCCGATGAAGGCCCTCCCGCTCCCCGTGGTGCCCGAGCTGAGCCGGGTGGGCGTGTCCCCGACGCTGCCGCCCGTCGTGGTCGACGGGGCGTGTCGTGGACACGTGGACTGGGGCCTCGGCACCCTCCGCCAGCTCGCGGCGCTCGGCATCTCCGGGGTCGGACCGCTCCGGCTCGCCGAGGCGGGCGAACCGCTCGCGGCCGGGCGCG
>SXOM01000170.1 GCA_005776735.1 Pseudomonadota bacterium | reverse complement strand
GCGCTTTCAGGACCTCGTTGAAACCATTATTACCGATGCCGATCTACTTAACGCCATTGACCATTTGCTCGCCATTAAACGCAACGCCATGGAATCGGAATATGGGCAACCCCAGCCCATCATCAACCCCCCGCGGCGCCCTCCGCCCCCCGCGGCGCTCCCCGCCCCGCGCGGCGCTCCCCGCTACCCGTCGCGCCGGCTCCAGTCGTAGGGCAGCGCCCCGTGCGCGGGCAGCCGTTCCTCGTCGGGCGCCGCGGCGTCGTAGGGCTCCGACACGAGGTTGAGGATCATCGCCTCCCGCTCGCCCAGCGCCGTCCACCCGTGCCACAGCCCCCGCGGGACCACCACCAGGCGCGGGCAGTGCTCGCCAAAGCAGACCTCCTGGAAGCGCCCGGCCGTCGGCGACCCCGGACGGTCGTCGTGCACCACGAGCTTGATCATCCCCACCACGCAACAGAAATGGTCGTCCTGACGCTGGTGCCGGTGCCACGCCTTGACCACCCCGGCGTAGGTGGTGGTGAAGTAGGCCTGGCCGAACTGCGTGAAGTGCGGATCGTCCCGGCGGAGCACCTCGAACAGCCGCCCCCGCGCGTCGGGGTGCACCACGAGGTCCTTCACGATCACACCGGCGATGGCGGGCATCAGTCGAGGTAACCCAACGCCCGCAAGCGCTCCGTGTCCTCGTCGTCGAGCTTCTGCCGCTTCACCTTCGGCGGCGGCTTGATCGTGGCCGCGAACACCTTGGCGATCGCCCGCGCCGGCTTCTTGTCGGACAGGGGCGTGAGCTCCCCCGGGTCGCGCAGGACGTCGAACGCCTCGATCAGTCGGCCCGCCGCGTCGGTGAGCACCTTGGTACCCTCGGGCGTGTTCAGCGCGTACCGGAGGTTCTCGGCCCGGCCCACGACCGACACGACGTGCGGCCGCTCCGGCGCAGGCCCCCCGACGAGGTGCGGGCGAAGATCCACCCCCGCGAACCCGGGAAGCGAGCCCACCCCGGCGTAGTCCAGCACGGTCGGCACCACGTCGACGTGAGAGCTGATCGCCGCGGTCCGGACGCCCCCCTGGACGAGGCCGGGCCCCCACACCACCATCGGCACGTGCAGGTCGTGGTCGTAAAGGCTGCCGTGGCAGAAGTAGCGGTCGTGATCCGTCATCGACTCGCCGTGATCGGCCGTGACGATCACCAGCGTGTCGTCCGCGTTGGACGCCCGCACAAACGACATGAGCCGCCCGAGCTGCGCGTCGGTGAACGCGATGTCGCCGTCGTAGGAGGCGACGTAGTGCCGTCGTTCGGTCTTTCCGTTGTCGAAGATGTACTTGGGCACCGTCGGTGCCCCTTCGGCCGCGACCCCCCGCTGCACCTGCATCGTGTCGGCGTTCCACAAGGGATCGCCGGCGAAGAGTGTGCGATACCGCGTGGGCGGACGGTAGGGCCCGTGCGGATCGAAGTAGTGCGCCCACAAGAACAGGTTGTCGTCGTTGTGGGCCTGGAGGAACGGGATCATCTCGTCGCCGAGCACGTCGGCGCCGGTGTCGTTGGGGTGGTTCCGATAGTAGTGGAACCCCCGGTTGAGCCCGTAGCGGTTGCTCAGCACGTACTGCACGTTGAACGCCGCAGTCACGTACCCCGCCTGGCCCAGCAGCTCGGCGAGCGTGGGCACCGACCGACCGAGCGACGGGATGTTGTCCACGAAACCGAGCGTGGTCGGGAGCTGCCCGGTCACCAACGAGGCCAGCGACGGGTGCGTGTACGGCGCGGGCGCGTAGTGCCGGTCGAACGACACCCCCTCGGCCATGAGCTGATCGAGGTTCGGCGTGGTGGACCGCGCGTAGCCGTTGGCGCGCACGTGGTCCCAGCGGAACGCCTCGATCGACAAGAGTAGGATACGACGCACGGGCAATCGCGACAAACGGCTCTCTGCCCTGACCAGCTCCAATTGGAGCGGGTCGAGCTCGAGGCTCCCGGCCTGGTCGGCCCCGAGCATCTGCACCTCCAAGCACGCGTAGGCCTGATCGGTCCCGGCCGGCGCGGTCGCGGTGATGTCGACCGCCTCCCAATCGAACGCCCCGGTGTCGAACCGCCGCCGCGCCACGTGGTGCTGGCCGGTACTCCCGGCGAGATGCAGGTGCAACGCGGTGACATCGGTGAGCGTGGCCGACCCGCGCACCCGCGATCGCAGGCGCACCGTCTGGCCGGCCGGGACCGCAACCGGTTGCGAACACACGCTGGCCCGCGTGCCCCCGCTCCACTTGAACCGTGCCGCCCCCCCCTTTTCCACCACCACCGAAACGCCCCCCTGCTCGGCGCTGACCGCCCACCCGTCGGGCGTGCCGTCGGCAGGCGCAGCGTCGACCCACGGCGAGCCGGGGAAGGCCACAGGGGTGGTGGTGACCACCAGTGGAGACTGCGCGAGGGCGAAGGCGGCGAGCGCGAGCAGCACGGCGGGTTCTTAACCCGTCTGGGCGCCGGGCCGCGACCGGGCTGGGCGCGGGCCGAGGCGGCCGCCCGGCGCGCG
>SXOM01000169.1 GCA_005776735.1 Pseudomonadota bacterium | reverse complement strand
CCGCGCCTGGTGATCCTCGACGAGCCCATCTCCGGCCTCGACCCCAAGCAGATCGTCGAGATGCGGCAGGTGGTGCGCGCGCTCGGCAAGCAGTGCACGGTGCTCATCTCGAGCCACATCCTCGCCGAGATCAGCGAGACGTGCGACCGGATCCTGGTGCTCAACGGCGGCCGCATCGTCGCCGCGGGCGTCGAGGCCGACCTCGCACAGGCGGCGGGCGCGCACGGCACGCGCCTCACGTTGCAGGTGCGCGGGGCCCGCGAGGCGGTCGAGGGCGCGATCAAGCACGTCGCCGGCGTGCAGAAGTGGGAGGCGGTCGACGAGCCCGGCGGGCTGCTCAAGCTCCACGTCGCGCTCGCGCAGGACCACCGCGAGAGCCTCGTCGCGGCGCTGGTCGCCGCCGGCGTGGGCGTCCGTCGGGTGGTCGAGGACGAATCCGAGCTCGAGAGCATCTTCCTGGGACTCACGCAGGGGGCCACGGCATGAGGGGAATCTTCCTGGTCGCGAAGCGAGACTTCGCGGCCTACGTCAACACGATCTGGGGCTGGGTCATCCTCGCCCTGGCGCTCTTGATCGAGGGCCTGTTGTTCAACGCACTGGCGTTGAGCAAGGGCGCGCTCTACAGCAGCGAGGTCCTCAAGCAGTTCTTCTACCTCTCCGGTGGCGTCACGCTCATCGTCGGGGTGCTCATCACGATGCGGCTGTTCGCCGAGGAGCGGCAGACCGGCACGATGGTGCTCTTGGAGGCCAGCCCGCTCTCCGACCGCCAGCTCGTGATCGGCAAGTACCTCAGCGCGATGATGTTCATCGTGCTCTTCCAGGCGCTCACGCTCTACATGCCGGCGATGATCTTCATCAACGGCAAGGTCAGCTACGAAGAGATCGCGGTCGGCTACCTCGGCATCACCCTGATGTCGTCGGCCGGCATCGCCATCGGCACCTGGGCCAGCTCCATCAGCCGCAACCAGATCCTCGCCGCGGTGGTCGCCGGCGTGGTCACCGTCTTCTTCCTCGCGGTGTGGATGATCAGCCGCAAGACGGACGCTCCGTTCAAGGAGCTCTTCGCCTACGTCGCGTTCTACGACAAGCAGTACGCGCCGTTCCAAGAAGGGAAGATCAACACCGAGGGCCTCGTGTTCTTCGCGTCGGTCACGTTCGCGTTCCTGCTGCTCGCCACCCAGTCGCTGAGCGCCCGGAGGTGGGAATGAACCCCCAGACGTTGCTCTACGTCATCGGGAGCGCCGCCCTGTTCCTGGGCGAGCGCCTCTTCGAAGGCGCCGACGTCGCGCGCATCGCGCTCGACGTGCTCGGCGTGCTGCTGGTCGGCCTCGCGGTCCTCGGCCGCGCCACCTCGTTGGCGCGGCACCCCGTCGCCACCCGCCGCGCGCTCGGCTTCTACGCGTTGTCGATGTCGTCGGCGCTCTTCTACATCCTGCAGATGAAGGACGTCATCGGCGAAGCCGGCTTCGACGCCGAGCGGGTCGATCAGCTCCGCACCGCGTTGCAGGCGCTGGTGCCCCTGGTGTGGCTGGTCGGGGCGCTCCCCGCGTTCGGCCTGAACCGAACGCTCGCCGCGAGCCCCCACAGCGTCCACCCCCTGCGCGTGAGCGCAGCGTGGGAAGGCGGCCTCGGCGTGGCCCTCGGCATCGGCATGCTCTTCCCGCTCAACTGGCTCGCCCACGAGTACAACGAGCGCTGGAACTTCAGCTACTTCAAGGTCACCGAGGTCGGCGAGGCCACGCGCCGCGCCGCCGAGGCGCTGCCCGAGCCCATCCGCGTCGTGCTCTTCTACCCGCCGGCCAGCGAGGTCGTGGGGGAGCTCAAGCCGTACTTCGACGAGCTCGAAGGCGACAACGTCAGCGTCGAGGTCATGGACCACGCGATGGACCCCGAGCAGGCCAAGGCGTGGAAGATCCGGGACAACGGCAACATCGCGCTGGTCCTCGGCGAGAAGGTCGAGACCATCAAGATCGCCGACAAGATGGACTCCGCGAAGAAGGACCTCCGCAAGCTCGACAGCAAGGTGCAGACCTCGCTGTTGAAGCTCGCCCGCGACAAGCGCACGGTCTACTTCACGGTGGGTCACGACGAGCTCTACTGGAAGAACGCCCCCGGCGAGGAGACCAACCTCGACACCTTCAAGAAGGCCCTCGAGAGCCTCAACTTCAAGGTGAAGGAGCTCGGCATCGACGACGGCCTCGCGCAGGCCGTGCCCGACGACGCCGCGCTGGTCTTCGTGGTCGGCCCCAAGAAGCCCTTCTTCCCCGAAGAGCTGGCGGCCCTCCAGGCCTTCCGCGACGGCGGCGGCGCCCTGTTCCTCATGCTCGAGCCGACCACCGAGGACATGTCCGGCCTCGCGGCGCTGGCCGGCGTCACCGCCGACCTCGCGTCGCCGGTCCTGTCCGACAAGGCGTACCTGCCCATCAGCAAGGGCATCATCGACCGCGCGAACGTGGGCACCAACAAGTACACCTCGCACGAGTCGGTCACCCAGCTCAGCAAGCGCAGCGCCGAAGCCATCCTGATCACGCCCACCGCGGGCTCGATCTCGGAGGCCGAGGGGCACCCCGGCAAGGTCACGATGACCGTGAAGGGCATGGCGGACTGGTTCCACGACCTCGACGGCGACTACGAGAACGACAAGGAGGCCGAGAAGCGCGGCGGGTTCGAGCTCGCGGCGGTCGCCTCGGGCCCCACCTCGAGCGGCGAGGCCACCGAGTGGCGCGCTGCGGTGGTGGCCGACGCGACGTTGGCCAGCAACGCGTTCATCCGCAACCCGGCCAACGCGGTCTACCTCATCGACACCGTCGCGTGGCTCACCGCCGACTCGGCCCTGGGCGGCGAGACGGAGTCCGAAGAGGACGTCCGCATCCAGCACACCAAGGAAGACGAAGGTTTGTGGTTCTACGGCACCAGCGCGCTCATCCCGGCGCTGGTCTTCGTGGTCGGCGCCATGCGCGTGCGCCGCCGCAGCACCAAGGGGGCAGCATGATCCGGCCGTGGATGGCATACGGGGGCGTCCTGGCCCTCGGTCTCGGGCTGAGCTGGGTTCGGTACACCAGCGACGAGAAGGTCACCGACAAGGAGGGCGTGGTCCTCGCCGACGAACGGCGCGACGACCTGTCGAAGATCGAGTACACCAGCGCCGATCTCGACGTCGTCGTCGAGCTCCGCAAGGATGCGCTCGGCAGCTACGCCTGGGTCACGGTGTCCGACCACAAGCAGAAGAAGGGCAAGGAGGGCGAGCCCCCCCCGCCGGTCGAGACGAAGGTCACCTCGTTCAAGGCCGGGTCGGCCGGTGACAAGCTGCTCGACGGCGTCGCGCCGCTGGTCGCGCTGCGCGAGCTGGTGGGACTCGACACCACCAAGCTCGACACCTACGGCCTCAAGGAGCCCGCCTCCAGCCTGGCGGTCACCGCGGGCGGCCGCACGGCCACCCTGGAGCTCGGCGGCGAGACGTACGGCACCAAGGACCTCTACGCCAAGCACCGCGAGTCGAGCCGCTACTACGTCGTCGACGACGAGCTGATCAAGCCGCTCAAGTTCGCCGGCACGCGCCTGCCCGAGCGCAACCTCTTCGCGTCGAAGGTCGAAGAGCTGGACCGTGTCGCCCTCTCGCAGGGGGGCAAGGTCGTGGCGTGGACGCAGCACAACAAGGACGACCGCAACGCCGACTGGTGGGAGCGCCTCGCGACGCCCGGCACCGACGAGGTGGGCAAGAAGGACGAGACCTTCGCCAACTGGTTGGAGAAGGCGCTCAAGCTCAAGTCGCAGGCCTACGTCCAGAAGGACGAAGTGCCCGAAGCGGCGGAGTCCGTCTTCGAGATCACGTTCTCGGTCCAGGGCAAGCCCGACGAGACGCTGCGCGTCAGCAAGACCGCCGACGCCTGGTACGGCCAGGGCGACTTCACCCGCGGCCTCGTCAAGCTCACCAAGTCCACGGTCGAAGACGCCGCGGGCGAGGTCGACGACATCCTCGAAGGCCGCGAGCCGCCGCCCGACGCGACGCCCGCGCCTGCAGCCGACGACGGCCCGCCCCGGCCGCCGCTCTCGCCGCCGGGCATGCCCGGACGCCCCGGCTTGCCCATCCCCGCGGCCAAGCCTCCCCCACCACCCCGAT
>SXOM01000168.1 GCA_005776735.1 Pseudomonadota bacterium | reverse complement strand
CGTGACTACGAGATGTACCCGAGCCCCTTGAGCTTGGCGCGGATGTCGGCGTCGTTCTTGGTGTCCTCGAAGTGGAGCATCTCCTTCTCGAGGATGTGCGCCACGAACTCCTCGGCCGTGGCGTACCCGGCCACGTCGGCGACCTTGGCCACCCGGGCGTAGAGGTCCTTGTCGATCTTGACGTTCACGTTCTTTCCGAAGCCGAACATGGGAACTCCGCGGTCAGGGAGAGGTGAGGAAGGGATCGCCGCGCATCGCGGGCAGCTTGGGCACGCCGTACCACGACAACAGCGACGCCGTCACGTCGGTGAGGTCGTGGCCTTCGCCGGTGATGGGCCGGCTGGTGAGCACCACCCCGGGCACGACCTCGGGCGCCATCAGGTGGTTGCCCGACCAGCGCGAGGTGTTGTCTTCGAGCTCGACGGGGCGGACCTCGCCGAGGGTGGACTCGTCGGAGTGACCGTAGTTGCGGTCGTAGCCGACCACGAGGTCGGGCGCGTCGGCCAGGCGCTCGCCGTGGTAGATCTCGGCGCCCGTGTCTACCCGCAACACGACGCGCGCGCCGTCCTTGGGGTCGGTGAACGCCAACAGCTCGTCGCGGAGCTGCTTCTGGAGCGCCGCCACCTCGCCCGGCGCCACGATGCCCTGGCCTTCGCGGCCCTGCACGTTGAAGTACACCCCATTGAAGCCCAGGGCGTAGGCCTTGGTCTTCTGCCAGTCCACGTCGCCGGTGGCGATCATGCCGGTGGTCTTGCCGTCCTTGAGCGTGAGCCAGCCGTGGTTCAACAGCCAGGTGTTGAGGTGCACCTGGCGGGTGTAGGGTTGGAACCCGTGGTCGCTCATGACCATGAGCAGCGTGTCGGCGGGGAGCTGCTGCCGGATGCGGCCGACCAGGCCGTCGACATGCATGTAGAACACCTCGATGTCCTTGGCGTGCTGCGCCGCCGAGGCGGGCTCGTACGCCGGATGGTGTGGCGCGTCCGGGTGCTTGGGATCGCCGTGCCGCCACAGCATGTGACACTGCAGGTCGATGTCGGACAGGTAGAAGAAGGTGGCGTCGCCACGGCCGAAGCGGGCGAGCGCCACGTCGAGCAGCTCGCGGCTGTCCTTCTGCACCAGCGCCACCTGGCGCAGGTAGTCGTCGTCGTCGAAGGTGCCGTCTTTCAGGGCGTTGGTCTCTTCCGGCATCCCCTGGGTGTAGAACGGGGACTCCAACGCATCCGCGAGCTCGGTGGCCCAGTCGTCGTCGGTGGAGATGGGTTGGGGTGGCGCCCCGGCGGACAGGTTGACCGGCGACGCGTACAGCTTGAAGCCCGGCCGCAGCTCCTTGGCGTAGAAGCGGACCGTGCCGTCCAGCGGCATCGCCCCCATGGGCAACGCGTCGAAGCTGACCGTGAGCCACTCCGACCACTCGCCTTCCTTCAGGACTGCCTGCGCGTCGCCCACCTTGACCAGCGCCACCGCGGCTTCGGGGTCGAGCGACACCGTGAGCGGCACCGTGAGGTAGTCGGTCTCGCCCGGGAGCTTGCCGGGCTCGAGGTGGAACAGGTCGGGCGGGCCCTTCAACGAGCCCTTGACGGTGTCGCCGACGCCGTCGAGATCGAAGTCTTCGACGGTGACGAGCTGGACGTCGCCCTTGAGGTGCGGGCCCTGCGGGGGCGCGTCGGTGTACCAGGTGTACACGCCATAGCCGCCGCGCATGTCGACCGTACCCATTCCGGACAAGGTCTTGGCCTTGGATTCGGGCACCGGGTAGTTCCCGGGGATGCGGTACACCTCGACGTCCACCCCGGCGTCGTAGAGCACGTCCCACCACGGGGTGCCGCTGCGATTGTTCAGGATGTCGTCGCCGGGGATCACCGGCAGGTAGTACCCCCCCACTTTGACCGAGGTGCCCAGGTCCGACACCGGCGGCGTGGCGGACGAGATCGGCATGTAGGTGTGCGGATCGCGGTGCAGGAAGTCGTAGATGCCGTGGCCACCGGGGTCGAGGCCGGTGACGAAGTTGGACCAGGCCACCGGGCTCTGCGGCGGGTTGGACGTGCCGAGCTCCTGGAAGCTCCCGGCCTCGCCCAGCGCCTTCAGGTTGGGGGCCTTCCCCTCGTCCATGAGCCGGCGGAGGATGACCGGGTCCATGCCGTCGACGCCGAGCACGAAGACGCCCGGGCGGGCGGGCGAGGTGCGCTCGGTGCTGCACGCGCCCAGCACCACCAGGGCGGCGACCCCGAGGCCGGCTCCGGCGAGCGTGAGCCTATGCACCGGCCACCTCGACCCGCGCGCCCGGCGCCGCACCCGATTGTGACAATCGTCGGGCGTCGAGCATCCCCTTGTGCGGGGCCTCGGCCGCGCCCGAAGCGAACAGCATGCGCCCCTGCATGTGCTTCGGTGGCGCCTGCCCGAACAGCGCCAGGATGGAGTACGGGATGTCCATGATGTGCGGGTCGTCGTGCAGCAGGGGGCGATTGCAGAAGAACACCCCCGGGACGATGGCGGGGTCGACACAGTGGTCGCCCGACCAGCTCTTGGTGTTGTCGTCGAAGACCACCTCGGTGACCGACCCCGTGGCGCACGACCACGAGTTGCGGTAGCCGCCCTCGTAGCCCACGAGGATGTCAGGGGCGTCGAGACGGTACGGCCCGTCGAACACCTCGAACGCGGCCCGGGCGGCGCGGACGGCACGAGTACCGCTCTCCGGGTCGACCAGCGCCTCGAGTTTGTGACACAGCTCCTTCACCAGCGCGCGGTACTCATCGCCCTCGGCCACGATGCCCGACGCCTCCCGTCCCTTGCGGTTGATGAACATCCCCGTGAGGCCGAGCGAGAACGCCTTGGTGCGCGCCCAGTCGATGTGTTCGAACCAGTCGCCCGAGGTCGTGTGCCCCTCCTTCAGCGCGAGGTACCCTTCGTCGCGGAGCCAGGTGTTGAGGTTGACGCCGCGGCGGAAATTGGTGAAGCCATGGTCGGACATCACGATGACCGTGGCGTCGGGACCCACCTGGGCGAGCACCTTGCCCACGATGCCGTCGACGTGGGTGTACACCCGCTGGATCGCGTCCTTGTGTTCGGTGCTCTCCTTGTCCCGGTTGGCGGGATGCGTAGGATCCAGGTAGCGGTAGAACATGTGTTGGACACGATCGGTGGTGTCGAACACCGTGGTGACCAACCCCTCGCGGGTGTGTTCGATGGCGTCGAACAGCATCTTCTCGCGTTCGTCGCAGAACGCCATCGCCTGGTCGAAGAACGCCGCCTCGTCGATGACCCGCTCGTTGAGCGCCCAGGTGTCTTCCGCGAGGCCCAGGGTGGCGAAGGGGCCGAATCGTTTGGCCAGGTACACCGAGTACACCTCGGGGTGGCTGATCGGCATCGCCGGCGCCTCGGGGTCGATGTGGATCGGCGTCATGTACAGCTCCACCTCGGGCGCCACCGACATGAGGTAGAACTTCGCGATCCCCGAAACGTCGACCCCCGGGCCGGCGTGAAACTTCAGGTGTACCCAGTCGGAGTAGCTCCGCAGCGGCAGGTCGAAGGCTTCGCCG
Source organism: Pseudomonadota bacterium (assembly GCA_005776735.1). Lineage (GTDB taxonomy): Bacteria > Myxococcota_A > UBA796 > UBA796 > SXON01 > SXON01. Next base: position 2,360 of record SXOM01000168.1, on the reverse strand, counting down.
CCGTCGATCGCCACATTCACCGTGTCGCCGCGCACGGTGAGCGTGAACGGGAGCGTCATGCGGCCGCCCCCCTTGACCATGCCGTTGTCGGGCCCAACGATGCGGCTACGGATCGTGTCGCCCTTCCGTCGCAGCACCGTCTGTTCGCCGCCGGTGAACGCGGCCTGGCCGTCGTTGTTGCGGGTGGAGAAGAAGCTGAAGGTGCCCTGGCTGCCGCGCAGATCGGGCACACACATGCCCGACAACAGTAGCCCGCGGAACGGCACCGGCGGGAAGGTGATCGGCACGCGCTGGATGATGCTCGGGATGTGTTTGTCGCCCAGGGTCTTCCAGAAGGCCACGCTCTTCTGCAACAGCTTGATCTTCGGCTTCTCGAGCGGGATGACGTACTTCCCGATGTTGAGCACCTTCTCGGCGTTCTTGATGTCGGTGCTCGACAACATCGGCGCGTAGGTGCACGGATCCCGGGTGAGGAAGTCGTAGATGCCGTGGCGCGACGGGTCGACCCCGGTGGCGAAGCTCGACCACGCGACCGGCGACATCGACGGGTTGCTGGTGTCGAGCGGCCGGAACACCCCGCCCTCGGCCAGCTTCTGCAGGTTGGGCAGCCGCCCTTCCCGCATGAACCGCAGGGTGATGCCGGGGTCCATCCCATCGAGGCCGATGACGACCACGCGCCGCGTGAGCGCGTTCTTGTACGGGTTGCCCACCCGGATCATCCGGAAGAGGTAGGTGAACGGCCACAACAGGATGGTGCCCACCGCGAGCGCCAGCGCGCCGACCAGCACCGCGAGCGAACCGGCGAACGCGAAACCGGCGCCCGGCCCGATGTACGCGTGGGCGAGGCCCGGCAGGCAGAGCACCACCAGGGCAGCGACGAAGGCAGGGTTCGGACGGAGCGTGCGCATGCGGGCGGGCGTGTCTACCCCCGTGTTCGCCCCCTCGCCAGCCACCAACGGTCACGGCGGGGCGGCGCGGCGCGACCGTCCCGAAGCGCGCGGGGTCCGGACCGCGCCGCGGTGCCGCCGCGGCGCCGCTCGCTCCGGAATAGGCCGTCCGCGGAGCGCGACATGATCGGACTCTGGACCGGGGCCCTCGCCGCCACCCTCACCGTGGGCCCCGACGGCGCCCACGCCACCCCCTGCGCGGCGATCGCCGCCGCCGCCGAGGGCGACACCATCGAGGTCGACGCGGCCGGCGACTACGCGGGCGACACCTGCGCGTGGTCGACCGATCGCCTGACGATTCGCGGGGTCAACGGGCGGCCGGTCCTCGACGGGACGGGCGTGGGGCTCGCGCAGCAGAAGGGGATCTTCGTGATCCAGGCGCCCACCGCCACCGTGGAGAACCTCGAGTTCCGCGGGGCCCAGGTGGCCGACCACAACGGCGCGGGGATCCGGCACCAGGGGACCGACCTCCTCGTGCGCGACTGCGCCTTCGTGGACAACGAGAACGGCATCCTCGGTTCGCCGACCGTGGACGGCACCGGCCGGGTGGAGATCGTCCGCTCCGCGTTCGAGCACAACGGCGCGGGCGACGGCTACTCGCACAACCTGTACCTCGGCCACTACGCCGAGGTCAGCTTCCGGGCGTCCTACAGCCATCGTGGCAAGGTCGGCCACCTGCTCAAGTCGCGGGCCGCCTACACGGAGATCGTCGCGAGCCGCCTCTCGGACGAAGCGGGTGGCGCCGCCAGCTACGAGATCGACCTGCCCAACGGCGGCGAGGCGTGGATCGTCGGGAGCGTCGTGGAGCAGGTCGCCACCACCGAGAACAGCGCGATCGTGTCGTTCGGCGCCGAGGGCGCAGGCGGCAACACGGTCATGGCGCTGCACGTGCTCAACTCCACGCTGGTCAATCACCACGACCGCGGGAGCTTCCTGAGCGTCGGATCGGGGGTCACCACCCCGGTCGAGGTGGTCAACACGGTCTTCGTCGGGCCGGGAACGCTCAGCACGCAGGTCTCGACCACGTTCGTCACGAGCTGGGACGACAGCCTCGGCGACGCCGGCCTCCGCGACGCCGCCGCCCTCGACCTCGTGCCGACCGCGGCCTCCGCCCTCGTCGACGCGGGGACCACGCCGACGACGTTCTCCGTCGACGCCCAGTACGTGCACCCCGCCGGAGAGACTCCGCGGGGCGTCAGCGGGGCCGCCATCGACATCGGTGCCTACGAGTACGGGAACCCGGGCGGGGGAGACACGGCCGACACTGCGGGCGGCGACACCGCCGGCGACGACACCGCCGGCGACGACACCGCCGGCGACGGGGACGCGGCGACGGCCTGCGGGTGCGGCGCGAACGCGCCCTCGGGGGCGGCGGCGGCGCTCCTCGGGCTGGTGTTGCTGCGGCGGCGGCGG
>SXOM01000167.1 GCA_005776735.1 Pseudomonadota bacterium | reverse complement strand
GCTTCCCCGGCGATAGAGCGCCTCGGTCGCCGCCTTCCGCGGTCCGAGTCTTCCCATGAGCAGCCGCCCCCTCTACTGCGCCGCGGGCGACATCCACGGCGCCCTCGACCGCCTCTACGCGGATGTGCTCGCCTTCGAGGCGGCGCTGGGGAGAGGTTCGCACACGTCCTGCACGTCGGCGACTTCGGCATCTGGCCGGATCCCACGCGCGTGGACCGCGCCACGCGCGCCCACGACGGCCCCGGCGACTTCCCGCGCTGGTTCGCCGAGCATGCACGACCCTTCTCGCCGCGCGGCGGATGACCGGTCCCGCCCAGGACGGGCTTCACGACGCTGCGAGCAACGTCATCCACGAGCCGGAAAGGTGCTCCAGCTCGGTGCCGTGCGTCCACACCTGCCCGTTGGCCCGCGCGGTCTGTGCGTAGGCCCATCGGGCGACGCCGACCGACGCGTCCATGTCCGCGGGGAGGCCCGCCTCGCCGAATGCCTCGGCCAGCCACAGACCTGTCCGTTCGTTGCGCTCCACCCACCGCTCGAGGTGGCGCTCCGCCGCGAGGAGATCCGACTTCCGCCCGTTGCAGGTCCCGTGCGCCAGCACGAAGTTGTGTCCGAGATCCACGGAGTAGCGAGACCAGGGGATGAAGTGATCCACCGCGGCCCCCTCGCCCACCAGCCGCCGTTCGCAGTAGAAACACTCGCCGCGTTGAACCTCGCGGAGCAACGGCAGGTAGGGCGACAGGTCGCAGCGTTCGCCGCCGAACAGGAACGTGCCGAGGTCCGCACCAGACTCCAATCCGGGGTTGTGCCGGCGGATGAACCGCAGCCACGCACTCCTGACGAGCTCGGTGACAAGGCTGTAGTAGGCGCGGAGACACCACGCCACGCCCGGCTTGAGCTCGATGGACGTCCCCCCGTCCACGTTGTCGTATAGGAAGCCCAAACGCTCGGTGCCGACGGTCTGAAGCTTCCACAGCGGCATCTGCCGAACGACCCGATCAACGCGCCGCACGAGCGCCCACCATGCTGCCGGGTCGCGACGGAAGCGCGACAGCGAACCCTCTGCATCCTGCCGCGCGGCCAGCAGCTCGTTCACGATGGCTGCCTGGCTGCCTGTCGCGTGACGAAGCACCTCATGGCGATGGGTCCCACCGGAATACGGCGCGGCCTGGCGCCAGTACAACTCGGCCATCCTGCTGCTGATGTCCGCCGTCGACAGCGCCAGCGGCGCTCCAGAGTCGTCCCCTTTCACGAGGGCGAGGTCTGCGAGCGCGTGCAGGAGGGCGAACTTGTAGGTCGCGACGAAGCTCCCCTCGGCGAGGAGCCGCTGTAGCGTCAGCAGGAACTCGACCTGCGCCTGCGGCGCCGGGGGCGCCCACGGGCTCACGGGGACTCCCACCACGCAGCGCGTGTGGGGACTACCCAGCGGACCCCGCCGCGGGGATCCGGAACGTCGCCCGGGCGCCGCGGAATCACGTGGACGTGGGCGTGCAGGACGGTCTGGCCCGCGGCGACGCCGTCGTTGAGCCCGATGTTGAACGCCTCGACGCCGAGGTTCCGCATCAGGTCGGCGCGGACCCGGCCGACCTCGTCCCAGACGGCCTCACGCTCTGCCGACGACAGGTCGAACAGGCACGCGACGTGCCGTGCGGGGGTCACGAGCGAGTGCCCCTCCGTGAGCGGGTAAGCATCGCGAAGCGACGTCGTGAGCGCGCCTCGCCGAACCAGGCAGCCGGGGTCGGGGACGCAGAACGGGCAGCGCGGGTCCACGAACGGCAGGTATCTCGGCAAGGGCGTGGGGAAGCGCGCGAGGCCGCGCTCACGACGGACCCTACGTCACCCCCCGGGGCAGCCCGCCGAAGGGGGGCGCCGCGCGACCGTCCCGAAGGCCGCAACCCCGCCCGGCGCCCCGCGGTCGCCCCAAACCGTTCTCGACGCGCGCGTTTTCCGCCGGCCGCCTACTCCCCTCCCCCCGCGGGCGACCGGTGCGCGAGCTCCAATTCGACACCCTCCACCAGGTACAGATCGTGGTCGGACAAGGCCACGCCGTCGACCACCGCCGACACCGCGTGGGCCGTCGCGGACACCCCCTGCGGCAAGGCGATGTGGTCGATGCTCACGAGCCCCTCGATGCGGTGGGGGAGCGCTCGGGTGGGCACCCACAACCCTCGACGTTCCACGGCCTCCAGGATTCGGGCCCGACCTGCGGCACTCCCGGCGTACTCGCGCCCCCCGAGCGCATGGTTCCAGTCCCCGCCCCACACCAGCGGGTCGTCGGGCAGGGCGGCCATCAGCGCATCGACCGCAGCCGCCGTTCGCTCCGCGTGGTTGGCGCCGCACCACGGCGCCTGCGCCCCACACGCGCGCCACGGAAGGACCGAGCTGCAGTACACCACCCCACCGACCCGGACGGCCGCGCTCGCGCCGTGCAGGTTCGCCACAGGCTCGGCCGCCCCCCGGGTCAAGACCGCCGCGTAGCGTACCGCCCTCCCGGGGGCCGAGGCCGCGCTGAAGTGCCCGACGTACCCGACGAGCGCGACGTCCTCGCGCACCTCGGTGAGCAGCCAGACGTCGCAGTCCGACCTCTCCAGAAGATCACGGTGCCGGGGGTCCCATCGCCCTTCGAGGTTCCACGTCCCGATCCGCACGCCCCCCCCCCCCTACTCGATCCCCGCCCCCGTCCGTCCGTCGAACAGGCCGTCCAGGCTGCTCACGCCGGCGCCGACGAGCACCACCGGGACGTTGTCGGCGTAGCCCTCCAGGGTGGACTGCCACCCCGTCTGGGCGCGGTGCTGGGCCGGGTTGACCGAGAAGTAGAACGACGCTTCGTCGTGTCCCAGATCGGCCGCCGCCTCGGGACTGTCGTATTGCCACCCCCCGATGTGGTCGCTCGCCGTCCACGTCCACCCGGGCGCGTACTGCGCGGCGGGCGTGATCGACGCCACCCCCGTCCCCGCGTCGTCGACGCGGAACTCGCACACCTCGTCCGGCGCGGACTCGGAAAAGGCCACGGCGTACCCGGTGTAGATGAAGTTGATCCACACCGCGGCGAGGTGCGCGTCGGCCTGCCACGCGGCGGTGCACGCCGTGAGCGCCTGCGCCCCGACCCAGGACGCGCTGAACTCGGGCCCCGGCGTGAGCCAGACCCCCTCGGCGGCGCTTGTGGCCCCGGTGTCGGCCGTGTCGGAGCTCGTGTCGGCCGTGTCGGCAGAATCAGTGGGAGACGTCGCGCAGGCGAAGAACAGGAACATCATGGCGCCGAGCTAACCCTACAGGCACCCACCGACGAGCAGGTCGTCCGCGGCGTCCCCGTCGAAGTCGCCAAGGAGCACGTCGTCGAGCCCCTCGGACTGGTGGCGGAGGTCGGCCCAGCTCGTCGCGCCGCTGCGCGACCAACGCAACGTGTGTCCCGACACCCCCAAGACATCCGTACGCCCATCGCCGTCGACGTCGGCGAGCCGCACCGAGGTGGTGGAGGCCAACGCAAGCGTGGCCCAGCTCGAGGTGCCCGACCGCGACCAGCGCCACTCGGTCCCGTCGGCGTAGAACACGTCGGCGACGCCGTCTCCGTCGAAGTCGCCGAGCTGGAGCGCCGCGATGTCCACCCCGGACGAGGCCAGCGCCACCGCCGCCCCGGAGCCCGAAGGATAGGCGTACCACCGGCCACCCTCGCTGGTGAAGACGTCCGTGGCCCCGTCGCCGTCGAAGTCCCCGAAGCGTACGTCGTCGAGTCCGAGGGTGGAGGATCGCAACGTCGACCAGGAGCCGGTCCCGCTGCGTGACCACCGCCACGCCGCGCCCGTCGCGATGAACACGTCGGTGACGCCGTCGCCGTCGAGGTCGGCGAGGCCGAGGTCGTCGAGCGCGTCGCCGGAGGTCGCCAGCGCGGCCCAGCTGCCCCCGTGGGGGTTGGCCCACCGCCACTGGCTCCCGGTGGTCGAGAAGACGTCGTCCTGCCCGTCGCCATCGAAGTCCCCGACCCGGAGACCCGAGACGTCGGTTCCGCTCGCGCTCCCGTAGGCGTAGGGGCCGCTGGCCCGATCGGCGACACACCAGCGCACCGTCCCGCAGTCCGACGCACCCTGCCCATAGGCGTTGGGCGCCGCGCTGCCGTCGGGGGCCTGGTCCACCCAGAAGTTGCCGGTGAAATAGCGCTGGTCGTAGGCGGAAGCCTTCGCCGGCGCCACGCAGTTGTCGTAGAACCACGCACCGGTGTCGGGGCGTCCGCGCACGACGAACGAGTATTGGTCGGGCACGAGCACCACGTTTCCATGCACGCGGAGGTCCCCGCCCGCGGCGCTGCTCCCGTCGCCGGTCGCTTCGTCCTGGCCGTGCATGTCGAAGACGTGGCCGATCGACTCGGTCCCGACGAGGTTGTCGCGCGCTTCGTAGTCTTCGGTCGCGTAGCCCTGCCCGGCGACGGCGTGGCGCATGGCGTCGAACCGATTCCAACGGATGATCGCCGTCGTGGCGCCGGTTCCGTACAACACCACGCCGTAGCCCAGGCCCTCACGCCACCCGTGGTGGATGTGGTTGTGGTGGACGTCGGCCCCCACGGCGTTCTTGACACCCACGGCGGTGTACGTCCACCCGCTCAGCTCGTTGTTGTCCACCTCGAGCGCGTCGAAACCGTCGGTGCCGATCGCGTAGGCGGTCTTGGTGCAGTACGCACAGTTGGGGTCGCCGGCCACGTCCTCGGGGCACCGGTCGGGCCACTCGGCCGGACAGGTGTCCGGGTCGGGCCCACGCAGCCGCAGCCCGGTGATGCGAACCCCGTCCCCACACGCGCGCAGCACCGGCGAGCTGGAGCCCGCGGTGCTGTACAAGAGCGCCCCGCCCTCCCCACCTTGGCCTCGGCCTCCGGCCAACCACACCCCGGCGGGCACACACAGCGAAGCCCCGGTCAGGTCGATGGAAACACCGTCCTCGACCCACACCACGTCGCCCGCGACCGCCGCGCCGAGCGCCGCCTCGAGGCTCGCCCGGTCGGAGACCCGAGTGACCACCGGCCACGTCGGGTCCACCGCGTCGGGGTAGCCCTCCCCTCCCCCCCAGCGCCACGACACATCGGCGGCCGGCGCGTCGAGATCGGGACGCTCAGGCAACTCCCATGACGATCCCGTATCCGAATCGACGGATGTATCACTTGTATCGCCGGTGTCGGCGGTGTCGGCGGTGTCGGCGGTGTCGGCGGCGACGTCACCGGTGTCGGCGGCGGTGTCGGCGGCGGTGTCGGCGCCCGGCGCGGCTTCCACGCGGGAGCCGTCGGAGTCACAGGCCAGGAGCCAGCACGACAGGAGCATGGGGCCCGGCGTTATCGCAGCGTCGCCCCCGCGCCGAGGCGCGCGCACGCCAAACCGGCTCGAAGCGGTCGGTCGCGGCGCGCCTCCCCGTCAGTTGCAGATCACGCGCCACCGATTCTGCCAGCTCACCGTGGTGCTCGGGAGGCCGCGGGTGGGGGAGGCCGGCTTGTCGGCGCGCGGATCGCTGAATGTCGCGATGCCGACGGTGCGACTGGAGGCGTCCAGGTAGATGGAGGGGCCCGACATGTCGCCGCCGGAGTCGTTGGAGAAGCCGAGGTAGTAGACCGTTCCTGCGCTCATGGTGAGGGAGAGGTCGGAGGAGGGGCCGAGCCAACAGTCGTTGCAGCCGGAGTAGGTGGCGTAGGTCGAGTAGTCCAGGACCGTTCCGGAGCTGTTCATGACGTAGAACGAGCCGGTGATCGAGGTGTCGGCCGAGCTGTGCTGGTAGAACGCCAATCGCGGGTTCACGCAGTCGCCGGTGAGATCGATGCGGGTGGCGACACGCCCGCCGCCATTGAGCGCCGACCACTCGCCGTGGTTGAACCCGTCGACCGTCGAGGTCGAAGGCATCTCGATGGTGCCCGACCACGACGAAGTGGTGGTGGTGACGCTGGCCGAGGCGGTGGTGCCGACGTCCTCGCCGTCGTGGGGCGTCGCGACACACATCCACATCTCGCTGGCGCCGACATCGGTTCCGTCGACGGTGTCGTCGGTCCAGGTGGTGGTGGTGGGCGCGGTGTAGGCGACGCCGTCAGCCGACCAGTCCATGGAGTAGGTGACGGTGTCGCCGTCGGCGTCCACGCTCGGGACCGTCACTTCGCACCACAGGTCGTCTCCGGCGGTGGCCCCCGAGGGATCGATGGCGAGGGTCGGGGCCCCGGGCGGAGTGTTGGCGATGACGACGCCGGCCGAGGCGGCGGTGGTGGTGGTCACCCCGTCGTCGGCGACGGCCTCGACGACCACCTCTTCGCCCTTGTCGAAGTAGGAGCCCGACAACGTGCTGGACGCGCCCGAGCGGACCAGGACGCCGTCGACGAACCAGTCATAGGTGACACTCACGGCGTCCCCATCGGTGTCGCTCGTGACCGGCGCGGCAGTGAGCGTGTCGTCGGTGCGCGCGGTGGTGGGGGTCAGGCTCACGCTCACCGTCGGCGCGGTGTTGCCGATGGTGAGGCTCGCTTCGCCGGGGGCGCCGTCGCCCCACCCATCGTTGGGGGTGACGACAACCCGCCAGACCTCGCCCTTGGTCGTGTAGGCCGCGGGCAGGATGGCGCTGGTGGACGCGCCGCTGAGCACGCCGTCGACGTACCAATCGTAGGTGTAGGAGAGGGTGCCGGAGCTGTCGGGGTCGACCGAGCCCGTCGCCGACGCCGTCAGCGCGTCGTCGGTGCCGGCCGGATCGGGCGACAACGTCACGGTGGGCGCGGTCGGGAGGGCGTTGACCGTCACCGAGACCGCGTCCACCGCCGACAGCCCTTCGGGGTCGGTGGCCGTGACCGTCAGGCGGTGATCGCCCGCCGACAACGTGGCGGCGAGCGCGGCGTACCCCGAGAAGTCGGCCCCCTCGGTGCCCAGCTCGCCGTCGAGGTCACTCGCCCAAGACAACGTGAGTTCAGTAGGATCACTCTCGGTGTCGGAGACCGTGACCTCGATGTCGAGCTCGTCCCCCTCATTGACCACCTCCCCATCCAGCGGCGCGTCGATCACCACCGAGGGGGGCGTCCCGACCGTGTAGTAGACGCTCGTGACACACGTGGCGCCCACGTCGTCGACCACCTCCAGCGACAACAGGTGGGTGCCCGCCGAGAGGGCGTCCCAACTCAAGCGAACCCGCCCATCGGTGTCGACCGTGGGCGCCCCGAGGGCCCCGTCCAGGCTCGAGGTGAACACCACGCTCAGCACGTCGACAGGCACGTCCACGTCGCCCACCATGCCGTCCAGCCGCAGCTCGTCTCCGAGCGCACCCGCCGCGCCGTCCACCGGCGCGAGCAGGCTGCACGTCGGCGCGGAATTGTCCGGTCCGACGGTGAACAAGACGCTGTCGATCGTCTCCTTGCCGGTGGTGTCGGTGACGTGCAGGCGCAACCAGTGGTCTCCGGCCGGGAGCCGACTGAAGCCCTCGACCGCGCCGTCGTCGCCCACCGTCAGGTCCAGGCCGAGCTCGCCGAGCGCTTCGGTCTCCCAACTCAGGACCAGCGCCGACGGGGCGTCCTCCGCGTCGCCGATCAGGGCCGAGAACGTGATGAGTTGGTCTGCGTAGTACCGCCCGTCGGCCACGGGGCTGGTGATGGTGGCCGTCGGCGCGTCGGTCGGCGTGACCCCGAGCGAGAGCGTGTCCGAACCGCGGCCCCCGTGTGCGTCGGCGACCTCGAGGACCACCTGGCCACCCGCCGGCACGAACGTGTGATCACAGACCACCACACCGGCCGCGTCCGGCGTGGCCTCCTCGCACACCTGCACCCCCGCCACCAACCACGCCACGGAGAGCGAGTCGAGCGCGTCGTCGTCGTCGCCGACGCTGCCGCGGAGGGTGACGGCGTACCCCTCGGAAACCGTGTCCCCGTCCTGGTGCGAGGTGATCTCGGCGACCGGGTCGACGTTGTGCTGCGTCACGCCCGAGTCGGAGCACGCAGCGAGGAGGGCGAGGAGGAGGCTGGACGACGGACGGTGCATGCTGCGGTCCCGGGACGAGAGGCCGCGATCATAGCACCGATTCACCTCTCGGGGTCCGGCCCGCGACCGTCCCGACACGCGCCGAGTCCGCCGGCCGGCCCACGGCGCCGTTCGGAGCCGCCGTCCGCGAGGTAGGATGCCCTGCACGTCGGAGCTCCCCTGCGCCTTCCCTGCGAGCCACCGCGGCGCGACGCCCAACGCGGGCGCGGGGGCTCCGTTGCGTAGGCGCCGCCTGCTCGGCGCGGCGGCGGTGGTCCTCGTCGGAACGCTCGGCGCAATCGAGCACTGGGCGCGGCGGGAGCACCTCGATCTGTGGCAGGGACTCAACACCGGGATGCCCGGTACCGACACGGTGCCACGCTCGGCCCACGGCGTCGATCTCAGCGCTGTGGACTACGTCCCACGCGGATTCACCCTGACCCCGACGGGGTTCACGAGCCGGTGGGGGACCTGCGACCTGACCCGGCCCCACTGGCTCGCGCTCGGCGACAGCACCACCACGCAGACCACCGCCGGTGGCCGCACCACCGACTTCGCCAACGCCTGGCCGCTGGCGATCCGGACCGGGGGCCCACCCGTGTGTGTGCTGGCGGAGGTGGGGTACCACCCGAGCGACCTGGTGGCGCTCATCGAGGCGCTCGGCGACCGGCTGCGTCCCGAGCGAACCCTGCTCCTCCTCTGCGGCAACGACCTCGGCGACGTCACGCCGCGGCGCGCCACGCGGGTGCAAGGGCGCTGGGCGCTGGCCTCCCCACCCACCCAGTTCACGGTCTGGAAGGACGCGCACTGGCCGTGGCTTTTCTCCCACTCCGAGGCCTGGCGCTTCACGAGCTGGCAGCTCGCGCTGCGCACGGGCCGGAGCGCCACGCTCCCGGCCGCGCCGACGGAGGTTCGCCGGGCCGTTCCGGCGCTCCGGCGACTCGCCGAACTGCGGCCGATCACGCGCATGGTGCCGCGGCTGGAGGCGGCGTGGATGCGCCCCGTCGAGCTGGCCGGGATCGCCCGCGAGGCGGGGCTCGACGTCGCCATGGTCCCGCGGCCCGCCGACCCGGTCGCGCTGCGACGGGACTCCAACGACGCGGTGCACCTCAACGAACGCGGGCACGCCTGGGTCGCCGCGGCGTTCCAGGCCGAGATCGACGCCACCAACACCCGGGTGGCCCCGTGATCGGGCGTCGCGGGCGGGTGGCGCACGCGGAAAGCAGGATCAACCGACCCGACCTCGACCCGGCCAGGCTCTTGGCTCGCGCAGGCGGATTGCTGTGACGCGTCGTCGCCAGGCGGTACTCGCCGCGTCTGTCGCCCTCGCATGCGGCAACGTCATCGTCGCCGCGCACGCCTGGCGGTTCACCCACTTCGCATCGGATGGGGCGAAGACCGGCAATCCAGAAGCCCTCTCCGCGACCGAGCGCATCGCGGTGGCCCTCACCGGCGTCGTGGTGCCGAGACCGACCGTGAGCCGACTTCCCGTCGATGTCGGCCTCGTCGCCTCGAGTACGGTACAGGCTGGGGTGTCAACCTGGACCGTTCCGGGGTCAGGCCGAGGGACGGCGTTGCTGTTCCACGGATACGGCGGGTCCAAGTCGGACCTGCTCGACGAGGCCGCGGTGCTCCACGCCGCGGGCTGGACAACGGTGATGGTGGACTTCCCGGGATCCGGGGAGTCGCCTGGCAACACCACGTCGCTCGGCTGGGCCGAGGCGGACATCGTCGCCGCGCTCGCCAACGCACACCAAGGCGACGGTCGTGTGGTGCTGTTCGGCAAGTCGATGGGGAGCGCCGCGGTGCTGCGCGCGGTCGGGGTGCTGGGTGCCGCTGCGGACGCCCTGGTCCTCGAGAACCCCTATGACCGGCTCCTCACGACGGTCGGCCACCGGTTCGAGGCGATGGGCCTCCCCGCGCAACCCGGAGCGGCGCTGCTGGTCTTCTGGGGCGGGGTCGAGCTCGGGTTCAACGGTTTCGAGATGAACCCTGTCGACTTCGCGGCGAACATCGATACGCCGACCCTGCTCCTCAATGGAGAGGACGATCCTCGGGCACACCTCGCCGAGGTCGAGTCCATTCGTGCCTCGCTGGCGGGACCCTCTGAGCTCGTCGTGTTCCCCAGCGCGGGCCACGTCGGCCTCTACTCCGCAGACGCCGCGCTGTGGCGCTCGTCGGTCACCCGCTTCCTGGATCGCGTATCGCCGAACGTCCTGGAGAGCGTCGTGACCATGCAGCACCCTGTAGGAACGATGTAATGACCACACGGCCGCGATGGTGAAGGAGGAGTCCCACGCGGCAACAATGCCGGAGGCGGCGAGCGGGAGTACAGGGCAGACATGGAAGACGTCGTCGTCCTCTACCGCCCGACCGGCCCCAAGGAGCTCGCCTTGGTGGCGGCGTCCGGCTGGAAGTAGGACCGCTGAACGCGTACGTCGAGGGACCTGGAAAGGGCCCGCGAGAGACGTGGTGGGTTCTAACGAACATCCCCTGGTAGCGACGCGCCTTCGGCCAGCTCCCGCAAGAGCGCGGCGACCTGTTCCTTCCCGGCCTCCCCACTCGCGACCGCCATCGTCATCGCGTACAGCCGCTCGTCCGAGACCCCGACCGTCCTGCCATTCAGATCGAGGAACACGAGAGCGCTCAGCAGCCCCGCGCGCTTGTTCCCGTCCACGAAGGGGTGGTTCTGGACGATGTGGTAGAGGTACGCCGCCGCCATCTCGAACACGTCCACGTGAAGGTACTCGCCTGCGAACGTCGCCTCCGCCTGCGCCACCGCGGACTCGAGCAGCTCCGGCGAACGCACGCCGCTCCCTCCTCCGAAGCGTGCGAGCTGGGCCGCGTGGATCTCCAGCACCTCCGCGGCCGACAGGAACCTCACTTCGCGAGCTTCCGCAGCGTCTCCGCGTGCACGTCCATCATCCGGCGCGTCGAGTCGGCGACGGTGGTGGCCTCGGTCCGCACCGGTCGGATGATCAACGCCTCCCCGTCCGTCTTGATGTCCAGGGGGGTGTCGCGGGAGATCCCGAGAAGATCAAGGATCGCCTTGTCGATGATGAGTCCCAGGCTGTTGCCGATCGGGGAGAGCGTCTTGACCATGGGGCACCTCGTATGAACGACGTTATAACCGCGCGGTCGCCGTCGTGAAGAACGAGGCGCGCGCGGCGACGATGCCGGAGGCGGCGAGCGGGAGTACAGGGCAGCCGTGGAAGACGTCGTCATCCTCTACCGCCCGACCGGCCCGAAGGAACTCGCGCTCGTGGCGGCTTCGCGCTGGAAGCGCTGGCCCCCTCGGCGGCCCGAGCAGCCGAGCTTCTACCCGGTGACGAACGAGGCCTACGCACGGCTCGCGGGCTCGTCGGGCGGCCCGTGGCGGCCTGGCTGAGTGGGCATATTGGATGATTATAGAACTTTCTGGGTCGATCCAGGGGAGAGCGCCATCGAGGAGTTCGAGTATTTGATGGCGGCGAAGTAGCGCCGTAAGCGGCCTCGCGCGCGGACCTCGATGCGTCCCCGAAGCCACTCGCGGAGTTCTAACTTCCGCCGTCGCCCTCACCCGCCAGCACGAGCACACGCGCCCGGAGCGCCGATGACACGAACATCCCCAGCTCCATCATCCGGTCCAGAACCGGACGGACCGCTGCGACGTGCCCCCGCTGCTTCGCACCGAGCAGCACGCCCAGGCTCCCGATGACAGGGATGCCGCGCTCCCCGGCTACAGCGCGCGCCTCCCCGTCGTCGACAAGGAGGATCGCACCCAACGCCGCCGCCAGTGGAATCGCCGCCGCCTCACCTGCGTCCAGGCGACCGAGGAGCGTGGCGTCAGGAGCCTGGTCGACGACCCGGATCCACGCGGCCGCCGCAACCTCCGCGCTGCCTGTCAGCCCCGCGCCGCCGACGGTGACCTCATCGTAGACGACCCGTGGCACGACCACTTCCGTGTAGAGGGTCCGCAACAACTCGATCTGGCCCGCCCCCGCCAAGTAGATCAGCGGGCCAGCGTCCGGAACGACGATCACCCGGGACCGAAGGTGCCGAGTTCACGCTCGAGATCGTCGGCCGAGTAGTCGATCACCGGCACGCCATGTTCCCCGAGGACACGCATGAACGCCGCGCGGGGCACGTCCGCCAGCTCGGCGCCCTTGCCGACCCCGAGGCGGTGCTGGCGAACCTCCTCGATGATCCAGAGCAGGCGCAGCTCGCGAGCCAGCGCGCGGACGTCGGGCTCTCCCGCGCGACCCCAAGGCAGCGCGGTGGCGACATCGACGGTGCGGGCAGGTGCGGACATGCAGCAATCATAGCGCCGAAGGCGCCCGGCGACGATGCCGGCCCGTGGATGCGGGAGTACGAGGGCGGGGTGGAAGACGTCGTCACCTTGTTTCGCCCCACCGGCCCGAAGGAGCTCGCGCTCGTAGCGGCTTCGGGCTGGCTGCGCTGGCCGCGCCGTCTGCCTGATCAGCCGATCTTCTACCCGGTGACGAACGAGGCCTACGCGCGGGAGATCGCCGAGCGCTGGAACGTCAAGGAGAGCGGCGTCGGGTTCGTGACGCGCTTCGCGGTGCGGAAGGCGTTCCTGGACCGGTACGAGCGGCACGTCGTCGGCGCGCGCGAGCACGAGGAGTACTGGATCCCGGCGGAGGAGCTGGAAGCGTTCAACGACGCGCTCGTCGGTGAGATCGAGGTGGTGGCTTCGTTCACGGCGGCACCTTGATCCCCAATACACGTCGAATCGTTCTGGCACGAGGGCCGCGGGCCGGAGTTACTCCGGTTGCATTGGGACTCGAGCGGCACCAGCCTCCGGGGGACCGACTACCACAACCCCGACTGGGGGAGCACCACCCCCGTCCGCCGGGTGCGGTTCGCCCGCGCCCAGGTCGCCATGATCACGCCCGAGGAGGTGATCGACTACGCCACCCTCGGCCCGCTCCTCGCCACCCATCGCCCCGCTGCCATGTTCGACCTCGGCCGGTCACCGTGGCTCGAGTCCTTCGCCCCCCGCCGCCGTCGGCGTGCCCGAATCCGTGAGCGCGACAGCGTTTCACATATTGCACTTAGGCCGTACGGTGGCTATCCTTGATCCATGTCCATCCACACCACCCCGGACCGCGACACGGTGCGAACCGCCCGCCAGGCCGGCGAAGCCTTGGCGGACGTGTCGAGTCCCGCCGACGCCGTTCTTCGCGTCCAGGATCGCGCCGGACGCGTGATCGAGATCGTGGTGCCTGCCGCCGCCGTCGAAGTGTTTGGAGACGTCCTTGAGACCATCGGCAACGGGCACGCGGTGCGTGTGGTCGCCGACGACGAGGAGCTCACGACCAACGAAGCAGCCGCACTCCTGCACGTCTCCCGTCCCCACCTCGTCGCAATGCTCGACGCGGGCGAGCTCCCGCACCGGCGAGTCGGCACCCATCGACGGATTCGCCTCGCCGACGTACTCGCCTTCAAGAGGCGCGACGACGAGGCTCGCCGTGCCGCGCTGGACGAGTTGACCGGGCTGTCGGACGAACTCGGCCTCTACGACTGACACGGCGTGGCGTCCTCCCGAATCGTCATCGACGCCTGCGTTCTCTACGACGCGGCGGTCCGCGACCTCCTCCTTCGGCTCGGGTCGGCCGGCCTCATCGAGCCGGTGTGGTCCGGCCGCATCTTGGACGAGTGCTTCGCGGCGCTCGCGAGGACTCGGCCCGACATCACGGAGGACCAGCGGCACCGGCTGCGGGGGGCCATGACCCGGGCGTTTCCGCGCGGCGCCGTCCCGCCAACGCCCGTGGACATCGCGCTCCCCGACCCCGACGATGCGCATGTCGTCGGCACCGCGATTGCGGCCCAGGCCCCAAGGATCGTCACCTACAACCTGTCGGACTTCCCCGACGAGGCCCTCACCACAATCGGGCTCCGAGCGGAACACCCCGACGCCCTCGCCACCGAGTTGCTCGCCGCCGAACCCGAACGCAGGAACTCCTCTATCAACGCCGTGATTCGCTGGGAGCACCTTCCGTCACATCGAAATACCCGGCGTTCTACCTAGTGGTTGGGGCGGAAGGATTCGAACCTTCGGATGAGGGAGTCAAAGTCCCTTGACTTACCGCTTGTCGACGCCCCAGCGGTCGCGCGCGTAACCCACCGCGCCCACTGTCGCCCGCCGCCCTCGCCGCCGTCGCCGCCCACCCACCACGCCAGCCACCGCCGCGGGGGGCCCCCCTCCTCGCGTCGCGGGAAGGCGCGGCCCGCCAACCGGGTTAGCCGCGCGCACCTCTGGAGAGACCATGACGTTCAAGCCCTGGATCACCGCCGGCCTGGCCGCCCTCGTGCTCGGCGCGGGCACCGCCTTCGCCCTCACGCCGAAGGAGCTGCTCAAGGCCCGCAAGGCCCCCCCGTCGGGCGTCGCCCTCGCGTTGCCCATGGCCGAGCACCCGCCCGACTACTGCGATCCGGCCCGCGCGGGCTGGATGTACATGGACATCGACCACCGCGGCGGCGGCGCCCCCGCCTGCGTCTGCGTCCAGGACAAGGACCTGACCTGGCACTGGGCCAGCTTCGCCGGCGACTCCCGCGAGTGCGACTGACCGAGGGCAAGCGCCCGACGTGAGGCGCCCGTCGCCCCGACGCCGGGCCGCCGGGCCGCCTTTGCCCGCCTCGGGACGGTCGCGCGGCGGCCCCCAACGCGCCCGATGGCGTCGGCCCCCGCCTACCAGCCGCCGCCGGGGCCGCCCTGGCTGCCGATGTCGGAGCGCGTGCCGTCGGTGTCGGTGATCGTCGCGTCGCCCGCGTTCTTCATCGACGAGCTGGCCGTGAGGGTGAGGTCCCACGCCGTCGGGTCGCTCGAGACCACGCTGGTGTAGCCCGGGGTGACCGCGATGTTGCCAGACGAGCCGACCACCGTGGACAGGTTGGTGAACTCGCTGCTGCTGTTGCCGTAGAAGTTGGAGTAGGCAAACGAATAGCCCGACGAGTAGCTGCTCGAGTACAGGTACACGGCGCCGCCGCCACCCGAGGAGCTGTAGGCCGCCGTGTTGCTGCACACCGCGATGTTGGTGGCGTCGATCCCGCCGTAGTAGTCGAGGTAGATACCGGCGCCGTACACATAGTCGGCCGTGCCCTTGTTGCCGTAGATGTCGACGTTGGTGAGCACGGGGATCGCGTTCTGGCCGGCGACGAATCCGACACCCTGGATGTAGTTGTAGCCGCTGACCGAGTACGTTCCCTTGTTGCCGGCGATCACCGCGTTGGTGATGGTCGGCGTGGAGTTGTACCCGATGTAGGCCCCGACGCCGTTGATACTGTAGGCGTCCGCCGTGTTGCCGCGGATGTCGAGGTGGTTGTAATCACACGTGTCGTAGTAGGAGTAGAGGCCGGCCCCGGTGATGTAGTCGTAGGTGCCGTACAGGTACGCGTAGTTGCCGCTGATCTCCAGGCCGTCGAACGTCGAGTCGCCCGAGTTGGCGTAGACCCCGGTACCGTAGCTGTAGATGTAGCCGTAGGTGCTGGAGCCCCGGTACGCGTAGTTGTCCGACACGACGATGTTCTCCATCGTGCTGTGGTCGCTCGACAGGTACATGCCGACGCCGTAGGCGTAGCCGTACTGGGAGCTGCTGGAGAGGCCGCTGTAGTAGGCGTAGTTCCCCGACACCGTGAGGCCGTCCCACGTACCGTAGGAACCCGCGTACATCAGGCCGACGCCCGAAGTGTAGTAGTAGGTGGTGGAGCTGGTGACCGCCGGCACCGCGGCGTTGTCGGAGATCTCCACGTCGGTGGCCTGCACGTCGGCGTAGTAGACATACGCGCCCACGCCGTAGCAGTAGGTGTCCGTGCACGAGTTGCCGGTGATGACGAGGTCGTCGAGCACGGCGGGCGACCCGTACAGGTACAGGCCCGCCCCGTACGCCGCGTCGCCGTTGGTGATGGTGAAGCCGCGCAGCTCGGGCGCCGCTTCGCCCGAAGCGATGGTGATGACCGACCCCGTGGCCGTGCCCTTGATGGTCGTCGACCCCGAACCGTCCTCGCCCTCGAGGATCACGCTGTGACCGGAGAAGTCGACGTCCTCGTAGTAGGTGCCGCCCGCGACACACACCCGCTCGCCGGCCGACGCCGCGAGCACCGCCGACTGGATGGACGCATAGTCCTCGGGCACCCGGTTGCCGTCGTCGGTGGCGCCGTCGCAATCGTCGTCGACGTCGTTGCACACGTCATCGGCCGCGGGGTTGATGGTGGCGTCGCTCTCGTCGCAGTCGGTGCTCGAGAAGCTCGTGCCCGAAGGCGCGGTACAGGCCGCACCCGCGTACGTTCCGTAGTACCCGTCGCCGTCGGTGTCCTCGTAGTACGAAGCGATGTCGACGCTGTCCGCTTCGTTGACCGCGCCGTCGCAATCCCAGTCCGTACCCCCGCAATACTCGAGCGCGGCAGGGTTGATGCTGGCGTTGCGGTCGTTGCAGTCGCCGGAGGCGGCGACGTAGCCGGCGGGCGCGTCGCATGCGGCCGCGGTGACCGCGCTCGACCCGTAGCCGTCGTTGTCGCCGTCGGCGTAGAAGGTGTCGGGGTCGATCGGGTTCTCGTCGCGATCGTCGTCGCAGTCGTCGTCGATCCCGTTGCACGTCTCGTCGGCGCCGGGGTGGATGGTGGCGTCGTCGTCGTCGCAGTCGTTGCCCGTCTCGCTGTAGCCGGGAGGGAGGGCACAGGCTTCGACCGGCTCGGTCCGGTCGCCGTACAGGTCGCCGTCGGCGTCGAGGTAGTAGGTCTGCGAACCGCCGGCGCCGTCGTCGATCGTGCCGTTGCAGTCGTTGTCCAGGCCGTCGCACGCTTCGACCCCCTCGGGGCTGACCTCGGCCCGGGTGTCGTCGCAGTCGTCGCAGGCCATGTACCCGTCGCTGTCGCCGTCGCCCTCGTCGTAGGTGCCGTTGCAGTTGTAGTCGGGACCGGTGCAGCCGGTCTCGGGCGCGCCGGGGTGGTAGTCGGCGCTGGCGTCGTTGCAGTCGGTGGCGTCGGCCACCAGCCCCGCGGGCTGGCTGCACGACCGCTGGAACGTGGACGCGTCCCCGAACCCGTCGCCGTCGCTGTCGGCGTACCAGGTGGACTCGTCGACCGGCGCATCGTCGACCACGCCGTCGCAGTCGTCGTCGATCTCGTTGCACAGCTCGTCGGCCCCCGGGTGCACCGCCGCGTCGTCGTCGTCGCAATCCGACTCGATGTCGAACCCGTCGTTGTCCACGTCGGCCGGGCCCTTTGGCGCGGTGTCCTTCCCCGGGTCGGAGTCGGGGACAGGCGGGCACCCCAAGAGCAGCACGAGGGGAAGCAGGAAGGAGGGGCGCATCCGAGGCTCCGAGGGCGGCTGTGCCTAACCTACACTTTTCTTTTCGACGCGCCCCGGTCCGAGGGTCCGATAAGCGCAACCCCGAACCACGGAGCCCACGATGTCCCTCTTCCTCCTCCTCTCCGCCTGCGGTTTCAACCAGGACGACAGCATCTTCGGCGAGGACGTCATCCCCACCGAGGACCAGCTCGCCATCAACATGCCGGTGGCGTCCGACGCCGCCAAGTCCGCCGAGGACCCCACGGCCTACGCCGAGTTCTACACGACCACCCGCAGCGTCACCGAGAACGTCAACGGCCTCATCAAGGTCGTGCTCGGCACCACCTGGGCCGTGGTCCACACCCAGAAGCCCACCTGGGTCGACGAGGCCAAGACCGAGGCCCTGTGGGGCCCCTACAAGGACAGCGGCCTCGACCCGGTGTCCGTCGGCGTCTACGTGAAGAAGAACGAGGACGAAAGCTACGTCTGGACCGTGTTCATGGTCCCCAACGGCGGTACGGTCGAAGCTGACGCGGTCAACATCATCGTCGGTGAGGTCGAAGCCGGCGCCACCCGTGAGGAGGCCTCCGGCAGCTTCGTCATCGACTTCACCACCGCCGCCGCGCTCGACCCGGCCATCCACCACGTCGGCACGTTCTCCACCACCTACAGCTACGACGCCGAGGGGGTGAGCGCGCTGGTGGTCACCGAGGACTACGGCTACGAGAACCTGCCGAAGTACGACGCCGTGTACGACTACGACGAGGACTACTCCGGCGCCGGCGAGATGGACCTCGCCTACGGTGCCGACCTCAACCTCAGCGGCACCGACGAGATCGTCACCCTGAAGTCGCGCTGGCAGGCCGACGGCATGGGCCGCGGCGACGCGAAGATCCTCGGCGGCGACCTGGCCGCGGGCGAGGTGACCGCGAGCGAGTGCTGGGGCAGCGACTTCCTCACGAGCTACTGGGTGGACGACGCCGGGATCCACGCCGGTGTCGGCGACGAGGGCGCCTGCGCCTTCACCCCGGCGAGCTACGCCGACGAAGCGAGCTTCTCGACCGAGGACTAGTCGAAGCCCACAGGTGGGCGACGCGACGCGACCGGCCTGGAGGAATCCGGGTCCGGCTCGCGTCGCGCTGCGTTCGGGGTAGGTTCCCGACATGAGCGCCACCCTCCGTGTCCACTCCCCCGCCAACGGCAGCTTCGTGGGCGAGGTTCCCCTCGACACCCCCGAAACCGTGCGCGCCGCCGTCGAGCGCGCCCGGGACGCGCAGGTCGAGTGGGGGCTGCGGCCGGTGGCCGAGCGCGCCGAGGTGATCCTGCGCGTGCGCCGCAAGATGCTCGACGCGACCGACACGATCGTCGAGAACGCCGCGCGTGAGTCGGGCAAACCTCGCCACGAGGGGCTCCTGCACGAGGTGATGCCGCAGCTCGAGCTGCTCTCGTACTTCGGGCTGGAGGCCGAGCGCATCCTCGCCCCCTCCCCCATCCCGATGCGGCTCCTCAAACACCGGGCCAGCTACCTGCACTACCGCCCACGTGGTGTGGTCGGGATCATCGCCCCGTGGAACTTCCCCAACCACCTCGGCTTCGGGGGCGTCGCGATGGCGCTGGTCGCGGGCAACGCGGTCGTGCTCAAACCGAGCGAGTTCACCCCGTTGTCGGCGCAGATCCTCCGCAAGGTGTACCTCGACGCCGGCGTGCCCGAAGGCTGCCTGCAGGTGGTCAACGGCTACGGCGACATCGGCGCAGCCCTGGTGACCGCGGGCGTCGACATGGTGGAGTTCACCGGCAGCGTCGCCACCGGGCGCAAGGTGGCGGCGGCGTGTGGGGAGCGGCTCATCCCGTGCGTGCTCGAGCTCGGCGGGAAAGCGCCAGCCCTGGTGATGGAGGACGCCGACACGCGCCGGACGCTCGAGGCGGTGCTGTGGGGCGGGTTCGCCAACGCGGGCCAGGTGTGCGCGTCGATCGAGCGGCTGGTGGTGCACCAGGCGGTGTACGACACCTTCGTGCCGAAGCTGGTGGCGCGGGTCAAGTCGCTGCGCGTGGGCGACGCGAGCCAGCCCGGCGAGATCGACGTGGGGCCGCTGGTGAACCAGCGCCAGCTCGAGATCGTGACCGCGCTGGTCGACGACGCGGTGGCCCGCGGCGCCAAGGTGGCCTGCGGCGGCAAGCGCATCGAGGGGCCCGGCTTCTTCTACGCGCCGACCGTCCTCACCGACGTCACCGCCGACATGGACATCGTGAACAAGGAGACGTTCGGGCCGGTGGTCCCGGTGATGAAGGTCGGGAGCGAAGCCGAGGCCATCCTCGAGGCCAACCGGAGCCACCTGGGGCTTCTGGCCTACGTCTTCACCCGGAGCGGCAGCCGCGGCCGGCGCCTGGCCGAGCAGATCCGCTGCGGGACGGTCATGGTCAACGACGTCCTGGCCACCGCCGCCGCGCCCGAGACGCCGTGGGCGGGGCTCAAGGCCTCGGGCATCGGTGTGGCCCACAGCGACGACGGGCTGCGCCACATGTGCGAAGCGCGGCACGTCAACTACGACGCGCTGCCGTGGCTCGACAAGGAGCTGTGGTGGTTCCCGTACGACAACGGCCGCCTGCCGCTGTTGAAGAAGGCGCTGCGGGTGCTGTACGACAGCCCGCTCGGCAACTTGCTCTGACCCGGGCGCCCCCCGCATGTCCACCCGTCGCCCCACCAGAAAAAACCGAAACGAACAAGCCATCACGATACATCTTGGCTGGATCGTACTTCTCGTGGTGCTCGTGGGCGTCGCCGTGGTGGTCTGGCTCCCGCCGGAGGCGTCGCGGAAGTTCAACCATCGCCTGCGGGCCAGGGCGCGTACCGCGCCCACGGTGGTGTACGTCCTGGTCGAGGCGGCGCGCCCCGACCGCTTCGGCGTGTGCGCCGGCCCGCGACCGAACACGCCGGTGCTCGAGTCGCTGGTCGCGGCCGGGGCCGCGGTTCGGTGCGACGCCATCGCCCCCTCGACGTGGAGCACCCCCGGCATCGCGACCGCGCTGACCGGCCTCGGTGTGCCCGAGCACGGCGTCGACACGGTTCGCCGCTGGGCCCCGGATGGCAGCGAGCTCCGCCCGGGGGTGCGGCCCCTGGCGGCGTCGGTCCAGACGGTGGCCGAGCGCCTGCTCGACGCGGGCTACCAGACGGCCCTGGTGAGCGAGAACCCGCTCCTGAAGCCGGCCTCGGGCCTGGACGCGGGGTTTGTGTCGAGCCGGGTGGCGTCGCGCTTCGGCGGGGCGCGGAGCACCCACCTTCGGCAGTCGGTGCAGACGCTCTTGGGCGCGGAGCTGGACCCGAGCCGCCCGCTCTTCCTCACGTTGGTGCTGTCCGCCACGCGGGAGCCGCTCACCCCGGTGCCCGACGGCGTTTCGTGGGCGCCGCCACGGCGGGGGCTCGGCTGTTTTGGCCGGCTGCAGCCTCGCTGCGCCGCGTTCCACGCGGGCCGCATGGACGAAGCGGCGCGGGGCGCCTTCGTGGAGGAGCTGACCGATCTGTACGACTACGGCGTCGCCGCCGACGACCGCCACCTGGGCGCCGCGCTCGACGAGCTGGATGCGTGGGGGTGGCGCAGCGCACCCTGGCGCCTGGTCGTCGTCGGCACCAGCGGCGTCAAGCTCGGGGAGGGCGGCACCTACGGCCTCGGCGGCCCGGTCGACGAGCGCCTGGTGCGCGTGCCGCTCTTGGTCGCGGGCTCCGAACCCCCGGCGCCGCTGCCCGTCGCCCCCTCGGCGCTCCTGGCGCCGGCGCTGGCTGAGACGGGCGCCGCGCCGACGGCGCTCGCTGCCCCCATGAGCTTCGGCAACCGCCCGGGGCCGGCGCGCCCCGGCCACCACGAGCCGACGGCGCAGGCGCGCAGCGCCGCCCAGTGGGAGGGTACCGTGCGCACCACGTGGAACGACGGCGCGTGGGAGCAGGTCGACCTCGCGACCGGCGGCCCTCGCCAGGTCGTCGGTCCCGAAGCGGCCCCCGCGCTCGCCGAGGCGGTCGAGCGGTGGCTCGGCATCATCGGGCGGCCGCCCTGACGCGAGGTCCGCGTCGGTGCGCGGGGCGACGCGGAAGGAATCAGCCCCCGCCACGCATGTTTCGCGCCTGCTGCAGGCCCGCCTGGTACTCGGCCACGTTCGGCATCAGCTCGCAGGCCTTGACATAGCACTCGAGCGCTTCGCGGGCGCTCTCCTTCATCACCGCCATCTCGCCCTTCTTCGCCAACATCTCGGCCGACTGTTCGATCTTCATCTTCTCGAGGATCTCGGCACGGTACTCGCGCCGGCGGGCGTCCACCCGGAGGCGGTTGTAGGCGGCCTCCAACTTTTCGTACAGTTGAGCAATGGATTTGGCGTTTTCTGCGCCCCATCGTGCGTGGCTGTCGGGGCCGTACTCCTTGGAGAGCCGCCGCCATGCCATCTCCACCTCGGCAGAGGTGCAGATCCAGTGGAGGTCGAGCGCTTCGAAAAGGGTTCCCTTGGTGACGGCGCGGCGACGGTCGTCGAGCACCCGCGCCAGCCGCTCCACCCCGCGGCTCCCCGCCTCTTCGTCGCGGAACTCGATGAGGTGCAGGTCGGCCAGGGTCCAGATCATCCCCGCGGTCGCCGAACGTGACAGGTTGGAGACTGCGAAGAGCTCGCGCAGACGGTAGCTGGTGGACCCGACGATCTTGAAGAACCCCTGCTCTTCGGAGTTGGTCTTCATCTCGTCGAGCACCCGCGGCGCACCTTCGGCGATGTAGACGTACTTGTCGAGCCACGGCCGCAGCGTGGTCGCCAACTCCTCGGCCGCCATGTCCTTGACGTGCTGCCGCAACGACCGGAACAACAACGAGGGCACCCGCAGCGCCGGCGCGACGAAGCGTTCGGGCAGTTCGGACAAGACGTGGAACGTCCACTTGCCTTCCCGTTCACGCACGACCCGCTGAAACACGAACTCGCACTGCTTCTGCAACAGCAGGACCAACTGCGCGAACGTGATGACCCCGATCTCGATGAGCGCTTCGCCTTGGCGGACGCCGTTGCGCTCCATGAGGTCGAGCGACGCCTCCAGGTTGTCGCGCGTGATCTGGTTGGCGCGGAACAGGAGGATGCCGAGCACCTCGTCCTCGACGATCGGCTCGGTGCGCCACGCGACCGGCCCGCCCTTGTGCCAGTAGCCCCAGCGCACCGACCCGTCGGGGTGCTCGATCGTCAAGAGCCCCGTGACCCGCTCGAGCGCGAGCTCCATCATCGCGTCGCGCAACGAACGGTCGCCCATGGTCCCCGCGAGGGCCGGCGCGAGCCCCGACACGTCGGGCACCGGCAGACCCCGCTCGACCACCCCGCCCTCGACGGCCGCCGGCGCCGCGGCGGGCCCCGCCGCCCCAGGAGCCGCCCCGACCCGCGCGGGCCGGCTCTCGAGGTCCTGCACCCGGGCGCGCAGTGCCCGGAGCTCGCCGTCGACGTCGCCACGGGGGAGCGTGAGCTGCCCGCTCTGGAGCAGCCACGCCTTGAGCTCCTGCACCTCGTCCTCGACCCGCTTCACCGCGTCGAGCACCCCGGCCGGCCACTCCGGCACGCGGAACACCGCCCCGCCGCCGGGCATCGCCTGGAGGAGCTGCACCTCGATGGGCCCGACGCGCCCGACCAGCGGCACCACGAGGTCGAGCTTGAGGGTGGCCGCAGGCTCGCCGTCGAGGCTCCCGGGAGGGAGCGCCACCGCGCCGAGCCGCAGCGTGCCGTGCCAGTCCTCCAGGAACGAGCGCAGCGTCGGGTAGGTTCGGGAGGCGGAACGGACGGCCATGCCGCCACGTTATCAGACCGCGGGGCCGATGGACCGTTTCCCGCTCCCGTCCGGCGGGTCGATCACGTAGGTGGGCAGGGCGATCCCCGACAAGCGGCGACGCATGCCCTCGTGGATCTCCCGCCCGCGCTCCAGGCTCAGCCGGAACGCGGCGTTGCCGGGGGCCGCATCGGGGTGGTGCAGGTAGTACGGGAACACCCGCAGCGCGACGAGCGCCTCGCAGAGCTGCACCTGGGCCTCGACGTCGTCGTTGACCCCGCGCAAGAGGACCGCCTGGTTGAGCACCGGCACGCCCGCGTCGACCAGGCGCGCGAGCGCCTCGCGCACCGGCGGGGTGAGCTCGAGCGCGTGGTTGGCGTGGACGAGCACCCACACCGGAGCGCGCGCCCGCAGCTCCGACACCAGCCGCGGCGTGACCCGCTGCGGGAAGGTGATGGGCGCGCGGGTGTGGATGCGCACCACCGGGACCTCCGGCCGCACCGCATCGATCGCTTCGCACAGCCGCGCGTCGGGCACCGCCAGCGGGTCGCCCCCGGAGAAGATCACCTCGCGCGCGCCGGAGCCCCGCGTATAGGCCAGCGCCGCCGCCCACTCTTCGGGCGTCGGGTCCTCCTTCTCGCCGGGCGTGTGGTCGCGCCGGAAGCAGTAGCGACAGTACAGGTGGCACCGCTTGGTCAACAACAAGAGCACCCGGTCCTCGTGTTTGCGGACCACCCACGGCAGCGGCGAGCGCGCCTGCTCACCCACCGGGTCGGGGACGTCTCCGGGATCGTCGACGAGCTCGGCGGCGTCGGGCAGCGCGGTGAGGAGCCGTGGATCGTCGGGGGCCGTCGCGTCGCCCAGGTACCCGCGCGGGAGGCGGATCGGGAACCGGGCCGCCACCGCCTCCCACGGCTGCGATCGCAGCCACACGAAGCGCTCCTCCGCTTCCGGCCTACCCAACACGGCCCCCGCGTGATAGCCCCGCGGCCTCCCTGGTGCACTCATGGCGTACGAAACCTCGGACTTCCGGAACGGCCTCAAGGTCGAGACCGAAGGCGCTCCCTATACCATCGTCTACTTCCAGTTCGTGAAGCCGGGCAAGGGCACTGCGTTCACGCGCACCAAGCTCAAGAACCTGCTCACCGGCGCCGTGATCGAGCGCACCTACCGCACCGGCGAGATCCTCGACGAGGCGGATGTGGAGGAGCAGCCGATGCAGTTCCTCTACGAGCAGCAGGGTGTGTACACCTTCATGAACACCGAGACCTACGAGCAGGTCGAGATCCAGGGCACCGTGCTCGGCGACGACGCGAAGTTCCTGATGGAGAACCTCGAGGTCAACGTGCTGTTCTACAAGGGCCGCGCGGTCAACGTCACCCTCCCGAACTTCATCGAGAGCAAGGTGCAGTTCACCGAGCCGGCCGTGAAGGGCAACACGTCCAACAACATCACCAAGCTCTGCAAGCTCGAGTGCGGCGCCGAGATCCAGGTGCCCATCTTCGTCAAGGAAGGCGACCTGCTCAAGGTCGACACCCGCGAGGGTGGCTCCTACGTCTCGCGCCTCTAGCCTGCAGCCCGGGCCACCCCGGTGAACGTCGGCCTGCTGCGCGCACGCGCGGCGGTGCTACGCGCGTTGCACACGACGCTCTGGGCGGAGGGCTTCGTCCTGGTCGAGCCGCCGGTGCTCGTGCCCGGTCCCGCGCTCGAGGAGAACCTCGAGGCCGTGCCGTGCGCGGAGGGGTGGCTCCACACCTCGCCGGAGTTCGCGCTGAAGCGGGTGCTCGCCGCGGGCCTGCCGCGCATCTACGCGATCACGCCGGTCTTCCGCGCCGAAGAGCGCGGGCGCCACCACGCCCGCGAGTTCACGATGTTGGAGTTGTACCTGCACAATGCCAACTACCTGGACCTGATCCCGGTGGTGGAGCGGCTGGTGCACGCCGCCGCCGAGGCGTTGGGCGTCGCGCGGCCACACTTCCACCAGGCCACCGTGGCGGAGTTGTTCGGCGGGCACGTGCCCGAAGACGACGACACCTTCTACCGTCGCTGGGTCGACCAGATCGACCCGACGCTGGTCGCGCCGACCTGGGTGCTCGACTTTCCGGCGCGGCACGCCGCGCTGGCCGAAGTGCGTGGGTCCGTCGCCGAACGCCTGGAGCTGTACCTGGGGGGCCTGGAGCTCGCCAACGGCTTCTCCGAGCTCGGCGACGGCCCCGAGCTCGCGCGCCGGTTCGACGCGAGCGCCGCGGCCCGCGCGGCGCGCGGGCGAGCGCCGCACCCGACCGACGTGGGGGTGATCGACGCGTCGGACCGATTCCCCCGCAGCGCCGGCATCGCCGTCGGGGTGGACCGCCTCGTGATGGCGCTCACCGGCGCCACCGACATCCGGGACGTGCGCGTACCGGCGGGGTTCCCCGACGAAGCGGACTGAACCGCGGCTACCCGGCTTCGGCGGCCAGGGCGACCGCGACCCGCTGGATCAGGTCGTAGGGGATCGGCCGGTCGAGCGGGAACGCGAGGTTTCCCTTCTCGTTCCGGTACGGCGCACACTCCGCCCCCAGCGCCGCGTCGCCCCGAAGCGGGGGATATACGCCGATGTGCTTCTTGAACGCCGCGAAGTAGAAGAAAATGCGCTTGAGACGGAAGGCGGGCATCTGGTAGCCGATGCACTCCGCCGCGTCGGGAACCGCCGCCTTGACCCGGCGACGAATCTCGGCCAGGACCGCCGCGGCCTCGGGCGTCGCCGCCGCGAGGGCCGCGTCGATGTCGGCCGGCCCCCCCGGCACTACTGGCCTTGGCCGTAGTACAACCACGAGCCACCCGAGTTGAGGTAGCCGAAGCCGTCCCAGCTCGTGGCGCTCGACATCCAGTCCGCGAGGCCGTCGTTGTTGACGTCGCCGCCGCCGCTCAGCTGGTAGCCGACCGCGTCGGAGGTGTTCGCGCCCGTCCACCGGGCGTCGTAGGTCGACGCGCTCGTGGTGCCGCTCGCGACCGGGCCGTACCACAGGTAGGCCGCGCCCGCGCCGCTGAGCGAGCCGTAGTCCCACGCCGTCGCGCCCACCATGATCTCGGTGGTGCCGTCGCCGTTCTCGTCGCCGACGTTCGCCACGCTGCGGCCGAAGAAGTCGGACGCGACCTCGCCGGTGAGGATGGACTCCGCCGCCGCCGCCGCGGTGCTGGACGCGGTGGGCAAGGTCGTGATGATGTAGACCGCGCCTGCGTCGGCCGACGCGAGGTCGGACTTGTCGGCGCCGAGGGCGAAGTCGCCCGCGCCGTCGCCGTCGTGGTCGCCGAGCGCCGCGACCGAGAGACCGGCCCGATCGGCGGCAGTGCCCCCGGTGAGCACGAAGTCGGCCGCGGTCGTGGCGAGCGTGCCCGTGAGCGAGCCGAGGCCGAGGTACACGTACACCCCGCCCGTGGCGGTGGCGCTCGACGCCGAAGGCGCGCCGAGGATGGCGTCGGCGAGGCCGTCGTTGTCGACGTCGCCCATGGCGATGGAGTACCCGAGGTTCTCGCCCGCGGTGGCGCTGGTGAAGAGCGCCGTCGCCGACGTGGACAGGTCCTCCGCGCCGCTGATCGTGGTGGCGTCGTAGTAGGCGACCAGGCCCGCGCCGGACGAGTAGCCGTACGCGCTCACGATGACGTCGGACTGCAGGTCGCCGTCGGCGTCGCCGCCGTCGAGCGCGAAGCCGACGTAGGTGGTGGTGCCGGTCATGCTGAAGCTCGCGTCGGCGCCGCTGACCGAGCTCGACGCGTTGCCGCCGTAGAACAGGTAGGCGGTGCCGCGGTCGTCGGCGTGCGAACGCCACGCGGCCGCGAACAGGTCGTCGCTGCCGTCGTTGTCGACGTCGCCGGCGAAGCGGGTGGTCGAGCCGAACTGGTCGCTGTTGCGGCTGGAGTCGCCGTCGATGGTGTAGTCGGCGGTCGTGAGGTCGTCGGCGGTGGTGACCGGGCCGTACCACAGGTTGACCCGGCCCATGTCGGTGGCGGTGCCGTCGTAGAAGCCCTGGCCCACGACCACGTCGTCGTAACCGTCGCCGTCGTAGTCGCCGTTGTTGCACACCGCGGTGCCGACCGCCATGTTCGCGGCGGTGCCGTAGGCCCGGAAGTCGTAGGCCGCCTTGATCTCCTGCGTGCCGGAGAACTCGCACACTGCGCTGTTGTCGACGCAGTCCTGGTCGATGCCGTCGCCGCACACCTCGGTGGCCGCGGGGTTGACGCTGGCGTCGGTGTCGTCGCAGTCGGTGCTGTCGGCGACGTAGCCCACCGGCGGGCTACCCGAGCAGCTCGTGGTGGTGGTGGCCAGATCGCCGTAGGTGTCGGCGTCGGCGTCGGCGTAGTAGGTCGTGCCGCCCAGGCCCTCGTCGATGAGGGTGTCGCAGTCGTTGTCGACGCCGTCGCACACCTCGGTCGCGCCGGGGTTGATCGTGTTGTCGGTGTCGTCGCAGTCGGTGGTGGTGTCGTAGCCGTCGCCGTCGAGGTCGGTGGCGCAGTCGTAGTTGGCGGCCCCGGGCGTGCCGTACTCGTCGTGCGTGGTGCCCGAGCTGTCCCACCACCGGTAGCTGTCGCTCTCGACGCCGAGGTTGGTGTTGCACCACGACGCGGAGCTGTCGTTGCTCGTGGTGTCCTGCGTGTCGGGGTCGAGCCCGATCGACCAGCGGGCCTTGCTCGGCCACCCCGACGCGTACACCACGCTGTCCATCAGCGTGCCCGTGGTCCGGTCGCCACCGATGTACAGCGCGAGCGTGTCGGCGTCGCGACGGATGTAGAACGTGTTGTCGTGGTAGGTGCCCACGTAGGTGGCGGCCTGGCTCTCGTCGCCCCAGTAGTAGTCGCAGGCCAACGGGTAGGTGACCGCGCTCCCTTCGAAGTCGTTGGAGTCGCACAACAGCGCGTACCCGCCCGCCGCCACCACCGGCGCCGTGTCCGGGTCGACGTAGATCTGGTTGCCCGAGGAGCTCGTGCCGCGGGCGAAGACCCAGTTGGCGAGGCTCACCGAGCGCGCCGAGGTGTTGTAGACCTCGACCCAGCTCCCGTCGTTGTCCAGCGCCGTGCCGCCGTTGAGCGTGCGCTTGTTGATCTCGTTGATGACGAGGTCGCCGGCGGCGACGAAGTCTTCGTCGACCCAGCCGTCACAGTCGTCGTCGACCAGGTTGTCGGCTTCGACCTCGGCGGGGCTCACCGCGGCGTTGGTGTCGTCGCAGTCGTCGCTGTTGGTGACGTAGGTGCCCGACCCCGAGCAGCCGCCCGGCGACGCGGGATCGCCGTAGCCGTCGAGGTCGGCGTCGAGGTAGCCGCCCGCGTTGTCGACGTTCCCGTCGCAGTCGTTGTCGACCCCGTCGCACACCTCGGTGGCGCCGGGGTTGATCGCGGCGTCGCCGTCGTCACAGTCGGTGGCGCCGCTGTAGCTGTCGCCGTCGAGGTCGGGGTCGTTCTGGCAGTCGGTGCCTTCGGCGCCCGGGGTGCCGTACTCGTCGTAGGCCGAGCCGGAGACGTCGTACCAGCGGTAGGTGGTGCTCGGCACGCCGAGGTTGGAGGCGTTTTCGTTGGTGGTGCACCACGCGCCGACGTTGTCGTTGAGCGTGGCGTCGTAGTACGCCGGGTCGAGCGACATCGAGAACCGCACCTGGTACGGCCAGTAGCCGCTGGTGGCGTCGTAGTAGTAGTCGACCTTGTCGACCAACGTGCCGGTGCTGCGGTTGCCATTGACGTAGAGCGCGAAGGCGTCGGAGTCCTTGCGCATGTACCAGACGTTGTTGTGGTACGCGCCCTGGTAGGTGGCCGCCTGGGACTCGTCGCCCCAGTAGTAGTCGCAGGTGAGCGGGTAGGCGGCCGCGCTGCCCTCGTAGTCGTTGGTGTCGCAGAAGACCGCGTAGTCGCCAGGGGCGAGGATCGGCGCCGACGCGGGATCGAGCGCGACCTGCTGCCCGGTGCTGTGGCCGCGCGCGATGGTCCAGTTCGACATGTCGACGGTGCGCGTGCTGTTGTTGTACACCTCGACCCAGGACGCGTTGTACTGCACCAGCGTGCCGCCCACGAACGAGCGCTTGTTGACCTCGGTGATGAGGACGTCGCCCGCCGCGACGAAGTCTTCGTCGACATACCCGTCGCAGTCGTCGTCGGTGAGGTTGTCGGACTCCGCCGCCCCGGGGTTGATGCTCGCGTTGGTGTCGTCGCAGTCGACGCTCGAGTCGTAGCCGTCGCCGTCGCCGTCGGCGCTGGAGACGATCACCTTGGCGGCACCGGCGGTGTCGACACCCGGGCGTGCGGAGTCCAGCGAGGTGTCCCCGACCGGCGCCTCGGCGCAGGCGGCGAGGAGGAGGAGCAGGCCGGGGGCCACGAGACGGGTACGGAGCATGGAGACCTCGACGTTGGAGTCGGACGCGCGGGTGTCTCCTTTATAGCCGGCGGACGCCCCGCCGTCGCGCCGGGCCGGCCCCCCCGCTACCAGGTGACCACGAGCGTGGTCATCAAGCCGCCGCTCACCACCGAGCCCGCGATCCACCCCCAGGTGAGGCCGTTGGCCTGGTCGCGCCACGCCATCGCTTCGACCTCGGGAACCTGGGGGTCCAACGCCCTGCTCTTGGCATCGGCGGCGAGGGCGTACACGACGCCGGTCGCGACGAGCGCGGTGCCGCTGGAGGCGATGAGCGCGGTGTGGCGCGCGGTCGCGTTCTCCTTCGCGATCTGGGCCCCGGTCGTGAGCTTTCCGGGCGTGGTGGCCCCCGGCGTCGCCTTGCCGGGGAGCTTGACCGGGGGCCGCTTTCGCGCCTGCGGCGGCGGCGGAACATCGGTAGTCTGCCCGGTTGCAGACACCCAATCCCCGAGATCGTCGCCCGGGGTCCAGTACCGGGTTTCCACCACCTTCCCCTGGTTGTCGAGCCGCTGGAGCGTGGCCGACACGTCGGCCGCGACGGTGGGCGCATAGGCCCCGTTGACCTCGATCCAGCCGTCGGGGAAGCTGCGCAGCGGCGTGCCCTCGGAGTGGGGCAGGCCGGCCAGCTCGTCGACCAGCTTGTCGAGCTTGTGCCCACTGGGAATCACATTTTCGGGGAAACGTGCGGTGATGTCGACCTGCACCATCGCCGCGACCGCGGCGCGCATCCGCGCGTCGTTCTGCGCAAAAAATGCACCGAGCGCCATGACCCGCTGCACCCGCACCACGTCGAGTGCCGAGAGCGGATCGGCCACGCAGCCGAGTCGTGCCTGCACTTCGCGACTCGCGGCGTCGAACCCTTCGGGGTCCTGCTCTTCGAAGCGCCGCTCGGCCGCATCCGCCGCGGCCAAGAGCTCGGCGGAGGTGAACGGCCGGGGGCACTCGGCCACCGGCACGGCGAGGGCGGACGCGAACAGGGCGATCAACACCGGCGGATCGTAGCGCGGAGCGGCCCGGGGCACTAATCGGCGGCGCGTGAATCCCCTCCCCTGCGCCTTCACCCCCGACGAGATCGCGGCCGCGTGCGCCCGCGTCCGCGAGCCCCTCCACGTCGTGCGCGAGCGCCCGCCCGCCGCGGGCCGCATCGGCGTCGCACCCGCCGCGCCCGGCGTCGACGCGGGGGTCGACTGGCTCGGCGCCCTGCCGCCGCTGTACCCGGAGTGGCTCGGCGACCGCGCGTTCTGCGAGGCCCACGGCACCCGCTTCGCGTACTGCACCGGCGCGATGGCCAACGGGATCGCCACGGTCGAGGTGGTCGTGGCCGCGTCGCGCGCCGGTTGCCTCGGCTTCTTCGGCGCGGCCGGCCTGATGCCGGAGCGTGTCGCCAAGGCGGTGGATCGGCTCCAGGCCGAGCTCGGCGACGCCCCGTTCGGCGTCAACCTCATCCACTCCCCGCAGGAGCCGCGCGTCGAGGCCGAGGTCGCCGATCTGCTCGTCGCCCGCGGCGTGCGAACCGTCGAAGCCAGCGCCTTCATGCGCATCACGGCGTCGGTGGTGCGCTATGCGGCCGCGGGGCTCACGCGCGGCGCCGACGGCCGGGTGGTGCGCAAGCACCGCGTGGTGGCCAAGGTCAGCCGCGCCGAGGTCGCCCGCCAGTTCCTCGAGCCCGCGCCCGCCGCGCTCCTCGACGGCCTGGTCCGCGACGGCAAGCTCACCGCCGCCGAAGCGGCCTTGGCCCGCACGGTCGCGGTCGCCGAGGACATCACCGTCGAGGCCGACTCGGGCGGCCACACCGACAACCGCCCCCTGGTGGCCACGTTCCCGGTCATCCGCGACCTCGCGCAGCACATCGCGCGCGAGCGGGGGTACACCACCGTTCCGCGCGTCGGCGCCGCCGGCGGCATCGGCACGCCAGCGAGCGTGGCGGCGGCCTTCGGGATGGGCGCCGCGTACGTGATGACCGGCTCCGTCAACCAGGCGGCGGTCGAGTCGGGCATCGCGCCGGCCGCGCGCGAGCTGCTCGCCAAGGCGCAGCTCGCCGACGTCGCGATGGCGCCGGCCGCCGACATGTTCGAGATGGGCGTGCAGGTGCAGGTGCTCCGCCGCGGCACGATGTTCGCCGCCCGCGGCCAGTCGTTGCGTGACCTGTACCTGCGCCACGACAGCCTCGAGTCCTTGCCCCCCGCCGACCGCCAGCGTCTGGAACGCGAAGTCTTCCGTGCGCCGCTCGACGCGGTGTGGGCGCAGACCGAGGCGTTCTTCGCCGCCCGCGACCCCGCGCAGCTCGAGCGCGCCCGGAAGGAGCCCAAGCACCGGATGGCGCTGGTGTTCCGGTGGTACCTGGGCAAAGCGAGCCGGTGGGCCATCGACGGCGACCCCGACCGGGTCCTCGACTACCAGGTGTGGTGCGGCCCGGCGATGGGCGCGTTCAACGACTGGGCGCGCGGCTCGTTCCTCGAGGCACCCGCGGCCCGCACGGTGGGCCAGATCGCGCTGAACCTGCTGGAAGGCGCCGCGGTGGTCACGCGAGCCGCCCAGCTCCGCACCTTCGGCGTGCCGGTCCCCGCGGCCGCGTTCGACTACCGGCCCACGCCGCTCGGGCTGTAGCCGAGCCCCACCCTGGGCGGCGCCGCGCGACCGTCCCGAAGGCGGCCGACCCCGCCCGGCGCCGCCG
>SXOM01000166.1 GCA_005776735.1 Pseudomonadota bacterium | reverse complement strand
GGTGGGCGTCGCGGCGTGTGTCGCGATTGCGCGGGCGGCGCCGCTCGGTCGGGCGCTGGCGCTCGCGGCGGTGCCGGCCGTGGTGCTGGCGTCGTTGTCGCTGCGTTTTCCGGACGCGCCGGGGTGGGCGGTCCTCGCCGCGGGCGCGGTGCCGCTCACCGGGCTGTTCTGGGCCAACCTGCGCCGCGTGCGCGCGGTGGGGCCGTGGTCGTGGGCGGCCCTCCTCGCCATCCTGGTGCTCGGCGAAGCGGGCGTCCGGCGCACCTCGTTGGACCAGACCTGGGTGCGCACGGCGGGCTACGAACGCGCCGCCACCGAGTTCCGCGAGCTGCTCGAGCTCAAGGCGTACCGAAGCTACCCCTCCGAGGGGTTCCCGGTCCGGCCGCCGGCGTCGCGCCCGGGGGTGCGCCGCGTGGTCGCGTTCGGCGGGTCGAGCACCGGCGGTGCGTTCCAGATGGACGACATCGACCAGTTCTGGCCCAAGCGGCTGGAGGAGAAGCTCGGCGGCGGCTGGGAGGTGGTGAACCAGGGCGTCGGCGGTTGGAACAGCCTCCACATCCGCCTGTACGCGGAGAGCCAGCTCGAGGCGTTGGCCCCCGACGTGGTCGTGATGTACCTCGGCCACAACGACCTCTTCACCCGCGGCGTCGCCACCCACGCGCAGCTCTTGGAGCGGTACCGTCGCCCGGCCGACGCCACCGTGGGCCGCGTGGTCGACGCGCTGCACGCGTCGCGGCTCTTCGTCGGCTTCGAGTTCTTCTTGCTGAGCTGGCGCGGGAGCGCCGCGGTGGCCGTGCCGGTCGACGACGCGCGGGACAACCTCGCGGTGGTGCTCGACCTCGCCAAGGCGCGCGGCACCAAGGTGCTGATGGTGAACGAAGGGCTCAACCCCGACGCCCGCCCGATGGCGCCCTACGGGGCGCTGCTCGCCGAGCTGGCCGCAGCCAAGGGCGCGCGTGCGCTGGACGCCGCCGCGCGGTTTGCCGCCGAGGCCGATCCGGACGACTTCCTGGACGACTGTCACCTCACGGTGGAGGGCCACACGCGCCTCGCCGGGTGGATCGAGGCCGACCTCCGGGACGCAGGCTGGGTGCCGTAGGTTACGGGGCGGCGTGCCGGAACTGGACTGGGAAGCGCGCCTGGTGCGCACACGCGCCGAGGCCGAGGCCTTCGGCCCCTTCGTGGGCCGGTGGCGCGGGGTGGGCGTGGCCCACGGGGAGCCCACCACGGGCGAGCTCGTGGGGGCCCGCCTGCTCGACGGCAGCTTCGTCGAGGTGCAGGAGCGCTCGCCGGAGCACGAGGACCGGTGCCTCTACCGCTGGGAGGCCGACGACGGCAGCTTGCGCGTGATGCACCTGATGGCGGGGGCCACCCTCCGGGAGTACCCGGTCGAGGTCACACCGTCGGGGTTGGTGTGGGTCACGCCGCCGGGTGAACCGTCGGTGGAGTGGCGGTTCGGGGCGGACGAGCTGGTGTGCGAGGTCACCTGGCCCGGCGCCGACGCGCCCGAAGTGCGCATGGTCTGGAGCCGGGTCTGATGGGCAGCTCGTTCGGGCGTCGATTCGTCGTCACGACCTTCGGGGAGAGCCACGGCGCCGCGCTGGGCGTGGTCATCGACGGTGTGCCGCCCGGACTGCGGCTCGACGTCGCCGCGATCGGCGCCGAGCTGGCGCGGAGGCGCCCCGGACAAGGGCCGCTCACCTCGCCGCGCCGCGAGGCCGACGAGCCCGAGCTCCTCAGCGGGCTCTTCGAGGGGCGCACGCTGGGTACGCCCCTGGCGATGCTGTTTCGCAACCACGACGCCGACGCCACGCCGTACGTCGAGATGAAGGAGCTCTACCGCCCGTCCCACGCCGACTTCACCACCGAAGCGCGGTACGGGGTGCGCGACTGGCGGGGGGGCGGTCGCGCCAGTGCCCGCGAGACGGTCGGCCGCGTGGCCGCCGGTGCGGTGGCCCGGCAGGTCCTCGGCCACGCCGGGATCGAGGTGGTGGCCTGGGTGGAGCAGGTGGGCACGCGGCGGGCGGGCCCCGTCGACGTCGACACCCTCACGCGGGCCGAGGTCGACGCATCGCCCGTGCGTTGCCCGGATGTATCAGTATCATCAACGATGGAAGCGGATATCATCGAGGCGCGTCGCGACGGTGACACCCTGGGCGGGGTCATCCGATGTGTCGCGCGCGGTGTGCCGGCGGGCCTCGGGTCGCCGGTGTTCGACAAGCTCGAGGCCGATCTCGCCAAGGCGATGTTGTCGTTGCCGGCGGCCAAGGGGTTCGAGTCGGGCTCCGGCTACGCGGGTGCGGCCCGCCGGGGCTCCGAGAACAACGACCCCTTCGTGCCCGGGCCCGACGGCCTCCCCCGCACGCTCACCAACCACTCGGGCGGCATCCAGGGGGGAATCTCCAACGGCATGCCGGTGCTCTTCTCGGTGGCCTTCAAGCCGGTCGCCACCGTCTTCTCGGCCCAGACGACCGTGGACGTGCACAACCAACCCCACACCCTCGCCGCGCGGGGACGACACGACCCCTGCGTGCTCCCGCGCGCGGTCCCGATGGTCGAGGCGATGGCCTGCCTCGTGCTGCTGGACCACTGGCTCGACCGTCCGCTTCCGCTCAACGACGCTCCGGAGACTCCGTGAACCACTTCCTCTCGTTCGGCATCGACGCCGAGCTGTGTCGCCGTGTGCTCGCCGTCGCGCTCTCGCGCGGCGCCGACGACGCCGACCTGTACTTCGAACACTCCGGGAGCACGTCGGTGGCGCTCTCCGACGGCAAGGTCAACCGGGCGTCCACCCACGTCGACCTCGGCGTGGGCGTGCGGGTCGTGGTCGGCGACCAGGTGGGGTACGCCTACACCGAAGACCTGTCCGAAGCGGCGATGATCGCGGCGGCTCGCGTGGCCGCGGAGATCGCCGAGGGCACGCGGCGCACCGCGCCCGTCGCGCTCGCGCCCCGCGCGGTGGCCGACCGCTACTCGGCCCAGCAACCCTGGGAGCAGGTCGACCTGCAAACCCGGGTGGCGCTGGTCCGCGAGTGGGAGCGGCGGGCGTTCGCCGCCGACGCGCGCGTGATCCGGGTGGAGACCTCGCTCGGCGACAGCTTCAAGCACATCCTCATCGCCCGGCCCGACGGCCGCCTGGTCTACGACTACCAGCCGATGACGCGGGGCTGGGTGGTGTGCACCGCCGAAGCGGCCGGAAAGAAGGAGTCGTCCAACGCCAACCTCGCGCAGCGCGCCGGGTTGGAGTTCTACACCCCGGAGCGCACGGATCGGATGTGCCGCAAGGCCGTGGACGACACCGTCGCGCTCTTCGAGGCCGTCAAGGCGCCGGCCGGCGAGATGACGGTGGTGCTCGGGGCCGGCTCGTCGGGCATCCTGCTGCACGAAGCCATCGGGCACGGCCTGGAGGCCGACTTCAACCGCAAGGGGATCAGCATCTTCGCCGACCGCGTGGGCCAGCGCATCGCGCCCGCGGGCGTGACGGTGGTGGACGACGGCACCCTGCCGCACGCGCGCGGCAGCATCAACACCGACGACGAGGGCAACGAGCCCCAGCGCACCGTGCTCGTCGACGACGGCATCCTGCGCGGCTTCCTGCACGACGAGATCAGCGCCCGCCACTACGGGGTGCCGGTCACCGGCTCGGGTCGGCGCGAGAGCTTCCGCCACGTGGTGCTGCCGCGGATGCGCAGCACCTACATGGACCCGGGGCCCTACTCGCCCGACGAGATCGTTCAGAGCGTGAAGCGCGGCATCTACTGTGCCGACTTCGCCAACGGCCAGGTGCAGATCGGCGCCGGCGACTTCGCCTTCTACGTGCGGCGCGGGTTCTTGATCGAAGACGGACGGCTCACGCGGCCCATCAAGGACGTGAACCTGATCGGGAACGGCCCGGACGTGCTCGCCACGGTGGAGATGGTCGGCAACGATCTGAAGATCGACGAAGGAGGGTGGACGTGCGGGAAGGACGGCCAGAGTGTGCCGGTGAGCCAGGGGATGCCCACCGTGAAGGTGTCGAAGTTGTCGGTGGGCGGGGTGTCGGCATGAACCTCTTCGATCTCGCCCGCCAGACGGTGGAGCAGGCCCGGCGCCTCGGCGCCGAGGAGGCGTCGGTGTCGGTGTCGCGCAGCGCGGAGCTGTCGCTCATGCGCCGGGCCGGCAAGCTGGAGCAGGCCACGCAGGCCACCAGCCGCGGGCTGTCGGTGTCGTTGCTCGTCGACGACCGGTTCTCCGCCCACAGCACCTCCGACCTCCGGCCTGAAGCGCTCCGCGAGTTCCTCGAACGGGCCGTGGCCGCCACCCGAGTGCTCGAGCCCGAGGTGGAGCGGCGGCAGCCGCCGGCCGAGCTGTGCGGGCGCGGCGTGTCCGAGGCCACGCTCGACTGCGTCGACGCCGGCTACGCCGACCTCCCCGTCGAAGCGCGCCGCGAGGCGGCGCTGGCCCTGGAGGCTGCCGTCGACGCGTTGCCCGACCGCGGGCGCATCCTCAGCGCCACGATGCACGTGGGCGACTCGTCCGACCAGAGCGTGCGGGTGATGTCCAACGGGTTCGAAGGGGCGCGTGCGAGCACCGGCTTCGGCGCCGGCGTCGAGATCACGCTCGAGGAGCCCGGCGGGCGGCGCCCGGAGGCGATGTCTTGGTACTCGGCGCATCACCGCGGCGACCTCCCCGCTTCGGGGTTCATCGCCAAGGAAGCGTGGGACCGCGCCGCCGAGCGCCTCGGGAGCCACGCCATCGCGTCGGGGCGCTACCCGATGCTGTTGCAGCGCCAGGTGGCGGGGCGGATCCTCGGGGTGCTCGGCGGGCCGCTCTCGGGCAGCGAGCTGCATCAGCAGCGGAGCTTCCTGGCGGGGCGCCTCGGCACGCAGATCGCCAACGCGGCGTTTTCCCTCACCGACGTCCCCGACATCCCGCGGGGGCTCGGCTCCCGGCCGTGGGACGGCGACGCGCTCGTCGCCCGCACGATGCCGGTCATCGAGGCGGGCGTCCTGCGCAACTACTACATCAACACCTACTACGGCCGAAAGCTGGGCATGGCGCCCACCACCGGCGGCCGGAGCAACTGGGTGGTCAAGCCGGGTGCGCGTACGCCTGAGCAAATCCTGCGCGACATTCCGCGCTGTATCGTCGTGACGGGGTTCCTCGGCGGCAACAGCAACGGCCTGACGGGCGACTTCAGCTTCGGCGTGCAGGGGCTCCTCGTCGAGCACGGCGAGGTGGTCGAGCACCTGTCGGAGATGAACGTGTCGGGGAGCATCGAGGAGGTGTTGGGACACCTCGTCGAGCCCGCGTCGGATGTGTACACGTGGTCGTCGTTGCGGACGCCCTCGTTGTTCTTCGACGCGATGCAGTTCTCGGGGAGCTGACCGGCCCGCGTAGGTCAGCCCACCGCGGCGCTGCCGTCGAGGGGGCGGTGCTCCGGAGGCAGGAGCGCCGCGACCCGGCGATGGGCTTCGGCCACCGCGCCGGTCTTGCCGGGGTGGTCCTG
This sequence comes from Pseudomonadota bacterium, assembly GCA_005776735.1. Classification (GTDB taxonomy): domain Bacteria; phylum Myxococcota_A; class UBA796; order UBA796; family SXON01; genus SXON01. Next base: position 2,282 of record SXOM01000166.1, on the reverse strand, counting down.
CGGCGAGAACGCCTCGCCGAACACGATGCGGGCCGCGCCGGGCCGCATCACCGCCGCGTCGACCGGGAAGATGGTGTCGCCGCCGGTCTGCGCCATCGGGAGCACGCGCACCCCCTCGATCGCGAGGTACCGTGCGGCGGCGCGCAGGAAGGGCTGAAGCCGCCCGTCCCGGGACCGGCGACCCTCGGGGTACAGGAGCACCACCCGCCCCTCGTCCATCAGCCGTCCGCAGTCGGCGAGGGTCTCCAGCGCGATCATCGCCAACTCTCGGGGCGTGAGCGCGTCCTGTTCGGTGGCCAGCACGTTGGATTGGGCGGTTTTCCGGGTGTTCAGCGCGATGCTGGCCATGCGCCGCCACGCCTCGGTGTAGACCTTGGGCCCCGCGATCGCCACGAGGCGGTCGGCGGCGGCGCCGAGGCCCGCCTGGGCGAGCACCACGTCGGTCACCTGGGTGTCGGTGTACGAGAGGTGGTTGCAGACCACGAGCTTTCGCCCGGGCGCCGCCAGGAACTGCTCCAGGTGGTCGGCGCCGACCACGTCCCGGGGCGACGCGGCCGCCGCCATGTAGGTGCGGGTGATGCGCTGGGCCAGGGGGTCGGCGCGGAACAGGCGCCAACCGCTCCCCGCGTCGAGGAACGCGGCCCGCAGCGCGTCGAGCTCCGCCTCGGTGGCGGCGTCGAGCACCGCCTGCAGCCGCGCGCGCAGGCCGTCCCGCGTGGCCTCGTCGCACTCCAGGTGGGCGGCGACCCACGCCGCCAGGTACCTGCGCACCCGGTCGACGCTGAGCGCGGCGATCCCCTCGATCGTCAATTCCATCGCGCCTGCCGATAGCCCGGCGCCCCCGCGGTCGGCTACACCGGAGGTGTGCCCCTGCCGCGCGATCTTGTCCGAGCCGATGCGGCGTTGCACCTCCTCCACGGGCGCCTGGTCACGTCCCGGCACCTCAACCCGCTCGACGAGGTCGAAGCGCGGGCCCGCTTCCTGGCCGGCAAGGGGGCGCGGTTCCGGTACCTGCCGCTGGCTCACGCCGACGAGCTGCTGCGGGGCTGCGACGCCGTGGCGGCACCGCTGGACCATCCCCTCGGGCGGGAGGTCGACGCCGCGGTGGGCGAGCTCCGGCTGTCGGTCCTGGCGTTGCGCGACCGCACCGCCGAGGCGTTCTCCGCGCTCGCCGACGCGAGCGGTTGGTACGCCCACGGCGAGCCGCCCGACGATCCCGTGCCGGTGCGCCCGCCCGACCGCGAGGTGGTGCCGGTCGACGACCTGGTCCACGCGCTGCGCGCCGCGCTGGCGGCGCGGGGCTTCCCGTGGCGGGTGGAGCTCGACCCGGTGATGAGCGCCCGGGTGCTCGCCGACGCGCCGCGGCGGGTGCTCCGGGTCAACCCGCGTGCCGCGTGCTCGCCGACCGACCTGCGGGCCCTGGTGGCCCACGAGGTCGACGTCCACGTCGCGCGTTCGGTGGCCGGGGCCCGCCAGCCGCTGCGGCTCTTCGAGCTCGGCCTGGTGGGCTCCCTCGCGACCGAAGAGGGGCTGGCGCTGCGGGCCGAAGCGGCGGCGTGCGGCCTCCCCGAGGGGGCCGCCGACCGCCTCGCGCTCCTGGCGGCGGCGGCGCGGCGGGCACACGATCAGGGGTTCACCGGCCTGTACCGCGGCCTGGAGCCGCTGGTCGGGCCGGGCCAGGCGTGGTCCACCTGCGTGCGGCTCAAGCGCGGCCTCGCCGACCCCGAAGCGCCGGGCGTCTACGCGAAGGACCGCGTGTATTGGCTCGGCTGGTGCGAGGTGGGCCGCGCCCTGGCCGCCGGCGCCGACCTGGCGGACCTCTGGGTGGGGAAGGTGGGCCTGCAACACCCCGTCGCCGCGTGGCGCCGGGAGGGCTGGCTCACCCCTCCTGGATGAGGCTGCCGAAGCCGGGGAGCTCCTCCTTCAAGAGCGCCTCGACCCCCATCTTCATCGTCATGATCGACGAGGGGCAGGTGGAGCAGGCCCCGATGAGCCGCACGTACACGTCGTTGCCCTGGATGCGCAGGAGCGTGATGTCGCCGCCGTCGCCCTGCAGCGCAGGGCGCACCATCTCGTCGAACAGCTCCTGCACCTGCGCCATGCTGAAGGCCGCGGCGCCGACGACGTCGGTGGCCGGCACGGCCGCGACGACCGGGCCCGCGGGCTCGGGCTCGGGCTCGGGCGCCGCCTTGGCCTTGGCACGGCCCTTCTTCTTCGGTGGCGCCTCGGCCGGCGCGGCCTCGACGACCGGCGCGGCCTCGACGACCGGCGCGGCCTCGACG
>SXOM01000165.1 GCA_005776735.1 Pseudomonadota bacterium | reverse complement strand
CGTCCTGGGCGGCGGCCCGCGACCGTCCGCACGGCGGCAGGGCCCGCCGGCCGCCGCGCGGCGCGGGGCGACGCCTGCCCGAAGCGCAGCGATCGGGACGGTCGGGCGGACTCCGGCCGGTTACATCGAGGCCGGGAAGTCCCTCCGGCTCTGGAACGTACGCGGATTCGAGGACACCCGGGTGATTCCGCTCCGGCCGCTCACCATCCTCGTCGGCCAGAACGCGGCGGGGAAGAGCACGGTCGCGCGCTGGCTGCCCCTGCTGAGGCAGAGCGTCGTCCGCTCCACGCCGGCCCCCCTCCTCTGGTACGTCGAAGGTGGGGATGTCGACTTCGGAGGCGCCAACCGCACCGTCCGCCGTGGCGAGTCGGAGATGGGGTTCGAAGTCGAACTCGAGGCGGATGCGAAGCCCCGCTGGCCGACGAAGCCGCCCGAGAAGGTCGAAGTCGTGATCGACGCATCCACCCCCACGGGTCGGGTCTCCCGGGTGGTGCTCACGAACCACGGCGACCGCGCCGAGATCCGGTTCGATGGTGACAGCATCAAGAGCGTCACGGTTGGCGACGTGCGATTCGCCGTCGATCGGGGAGCCGTAGCCGGGACGAGCCACATCATCCCCATCCTGGCGCGCCAGCCGTGGGATCGACCCCACTGGTGGTCGGAGACTGAGCTCGGAAAGGCCATGATGTCGTGGGTGGTGAGTCTGTCCCACGGCAAGGCGACGACGCAGCGTCGGGCGGGAATCGCCGCGAGCCTGCCGTGGGAGCCCCAGCGTTCGTTCAAGACCCGAGCGGCCGGGACGGGCACCCTGCCATCATTCGCAGACGCGATCAGGGGGTCGCGGCTGGCAGATCTAGAGCCGCTCCGCCTCGCCGCCGCTGCGCGCTCGGCGGTCGAGTTGCTCCCCCAGGTCGACGACCTGCTCCGAATGGAGGCTCTGCGAGTGGGGTACATCGGACCGTTCCGCAAGAACCCCAACCGCTATGAGCGCATGAGCGCCATCTCTACCGACTTCGTCGACTATGCCGGCGTGAACCTGCCGATGGTGCTCCGATCGATGGCCCCGGAAGAGTTGGACGACCTGTCCGAGTGGAGCACCGCCAACCTGGGATTCGGCGTGCGGCTGTATGGCGGCGAACACATCGAGGTCAGCATCACCCAACCCGGACTTCCCGACGTCAACATCATCGACACCGGGTTCGGATACTCACAGGTCCTCCCGGTGATCGTAGCCCTGTGGCGGGCACAGTTGCGCACCCGCACCCTGGTGGTGGAGCAACCCGAACTGCATCTCCACCCCGCTTTGCAGACACGGCTCGGCACAGTCTTCGCCGCCGCGGCAGCAACCGGCGTCACGAAGCTGGTGGTAGAGACCCACAGCCTCGCCCTGGTCAACGCCGTCGGCGCCGCCATCGAGGAAGGTTCGTTGTCCGCAAGTGATGTCACGCTGGCGCTGTTCGAGCGGCGTGCAGACGGCATCAATGAGGTCCGACAGGGAACATTCGGGACGGACGGACGTGTCGGCGACCTGCCGTCCGGCTTCCTCTCGGGTTGATCCATGGTGTTCCGATTTCATCCGGACGACACAGCCGAGTTCGCGTCCCTCCGGACGCGACCCCGCTCGCTCGACGGCCTCGAGGCACTCCTGGTCGCCCACGCCGACGGGGCACACTTCGTCGCGCTGACCCACGCGCAGGCCAGGGCGGCGGCAGGCTTGCCACTGAGCGCACGCGCGCAGCGCGGTCTCGCGGCCGCGCGCGAGCTTGCGTCGTACGCCATCCCGGGCGGACGGCCGACGACGGTCAGGCTCGGCGCGCCCGTCGCTGCCGACTGGGATGCGAAGGTCGCCCACATCGACGAGTTCGCCACGATGGCGGACGCCGCTCCGACGCGCCTGGTAGCGGAGGGTGAGCACGACCTCTACATCTATGCGGTACTCGCTCAGGACCACATCCCCCCCGACGTGCGGCGCATCGCCTCCATCGCGCTCGAGCCAGTCCTGGCCGCGGGCGGCAATTTCCCCCACGTCTGGGAGCGGCTGGCCGCCGCGACGTCTCGGCCGATGATCGGCATCGTCGACTCTGATGCCAAGGACCCGAGAGCCAAAACCGCCACCAACGCGAGCGTGGCCGACCGACGTGCCGCGCCAGGCAACCGGGTGCTGATTGTCCTCCGCGCTCGTGAGTTGGAGAACCTCCTCCCGCGGCCGCTCGCGGAAGCGGCTTATGAGGGCGACTCGGCGGTCCTCCAGCGGATCCAAATCGCGGGCTCGAGTGTGGGAGCGGGCGGGAACGAGGACATGAAGGACCTCGTGGCCCGCGAGTTCGCGCGCCGGGCCGCCGAGTGGCTGAAGGCACGGGGCGCCAGCCGGGAGGCCAGGCGGCGCGCATTGAGCGGGCGCTGCGTCGAGGCCGACGAGCTTGCCGCCCTCGTGGGCACCTGGGGGCTCGCTGCGGTGCGGTCTCGCGTGTGACGCGCGACCCGGCCGCCGCGCGGCGCGGGGCGACGCCTGCCCGAAGCGCAGCGATCGGGACGGTCGCGCCGCGCCGCCCGCCGGGCCTATGCGAGCCGGAAGCGAGCGGAGCCCGACCGGACCCGCGCGAGCCACACCACCGGAACCAGGCAGAGCGCGGTCGCCACGAGCAGGTGCCCTTCGAACCCGAGCCGCGCCGCCGACCACCCGCTCGCCACCGCGAAGACCCCTTGCGCGAGCACGACGACCGAGGCCTGGACGGTGTAGTCGGTGCCCGCGCGGCCGGGCCGGCACATGTCCATCATCGCCGTGAAGAGCGCCGCGGTGGCCATCCCCGACACGAGGTGCTCGACGATGACCGCCGAGGGGGCGTAGGCGGGGCCGAGGCGGGCCACCCCCCACCACGTGGCCAACGCCGGGACCTGCAAGAGCCCAAACCCGACGAGCGCGGTGCGACGGGGTACGCGCGAGGCCACCGCCCCGCCGATCAGCGCCCCGATCATCCCCGCCACCGAGCCCCGCAGGCCGAGGAGGGCGCCGATCTGCTCGAGGTCGAGCCCCTGGTCGACGAGCATCGGCTTGACCATCGCCGTGCCGAAGGCGTCCCCCAGCTTGTAGGTCAACAACAGCACGAACCAGACGAAGCCGTCGCGGCCGGCGAACCACCGGTCCCAACGGAGCACCTGGGCGCCGATCTCGGGGTCGGCGGGGGGCACGCGCGGCGCGGGCGGCACCCAGAAGAGCGGCGCGGAGACCACCACCAACGCCGCGGCCGCGGTGGCGAAGGTGGAGAACCACCCCCAACTCCCGAAGAGTTGGACGAGGACGCCGCCACCGAAGACCATGCCCAGGCGGTACCCCGCCACCTGCACGCCGTTGCCGAGCCCGCGCTCGTCGTCGCGCAACGTCTCCACCGCGAGGCCGGCGGGGGCGACGTCCTGGGTGGCCGCGAGCAGGTTGCACGAGAAGACCACCGCCACGAGCGGGCCGATGGCGCCGGGCTCGGTGAGGCCGAGGGCGACCAGGAGCGCGGCTGCGGCGAGGTTGAGCGGGAGGATGACGTTGCGACGTGGGCCCCGGATGTGGTCGACCGCCGGCGCCCACATGAACTTGAGCACCCACGGGAGGGCGAGCAGGTTGCTCAGGCCGATCGCTTCGAGCGAGTGGCCCTGCTGGCGCATCATCACCGGCAACGCCTGGGTGAAGATGCCGAAGGGGAGCCCCTGGGCGAAGTAGAGCGCGGTCAAGAGCAGGATCCGACCCGCGGTGCCGCTGGCGACGACGGGTCTCATCGGGCCGGGGCGGACCCGAGCTCCGGGCGCGACACCGGCGGGAGCAACGGCCACCCGCCGGCGTCGGGGAGCACGGTCCCGTCGGTGGCGCGGAGGCGGAGCACCCACGGGGGGCCGGCCACCTCGGCTCCCCAGCCGACCACCGCCGCGCCGTCGGCGCCGAGCACCCGGAGGGCGAGGCCGTCGGGGCCCCACCCGTAGCGGACCTCGGCCGGCCACCCGGGGCCGGGGGCCATGGACCCGTTGATCACGCGGATGGTGCCCGCGGCGTTCCACGCGAAGACGTCGGCGCGAGCGGGGTCGACGGGCCCCACCGGCGGGGTCACCGCCTCGTCGCGCGCCAGGAGCGGGAGCTCGAGCGTCGGGTCGGGGGCGAGGCCGGCCGCAGCACGCGCGGCGGCGAGGTGAGCGCGGAACAACACGTCGAACTCGGCCGCGAACGGGGTCTGGAACTCGGGGCCGTACCACCAGAACCAGTCGCTCGCTTCGGCCCGCCACAACGCGCGGCGGGCCGCCTCGGGCAGCGGGCCCGCGGCCTCGACCTCGTCCCGTGTGCGGCGCAACAGCCGCCACGCCACCCGGTCGGCTTCGCTCCCGATCCAGATGCGGAAGTCGGCGTGGATCCAACTTCCGGTGTGCAGCGTGGTCACCGTGCCCGTGGGGCGCTGCGCCGCGAGCGCCGAACACGTCTGGAGATGAACCTTTGAGCAAAGCTGACGCAGAAACGCTGCCCCTGCGTCCGCGTAGCTCTCCCACGGGTTCTCCCCGTCCAGCGCCAGGACCACCCGTTTCCCGTCCAGGCGCCGTTCGAGGTCGTCCACCGCCGCGGCGGCGTCCCAGTCCGCGTAGACAAAGCCGATGCGGTCGCTGAGGCCGTGGTCGCGGAACAGGCCGACCATCGGCCCGACGCGCCACACCGGCCCACGCCCGGTGCGCGTGGATCGCTCGAGCACGCCGCTGTCGGTGGCGAACCACCGAAACCCGGCCGCCGCGAAGGCCTCGACGGCTTCGGGGCTCACCGAGCCTTCGCTCGGCCACAGTCCCCTCACCTCGTGGCCGACCCAAGCTTCGATGATGCGGCGCCCTTCACGGAGCTGATCCGCCGCATCTTCCGGACGTCGGAAGCCTGGATCGTCGAAGGGGCCGAGGTTGCGCGCCGCGTGGCCGGAGTCGATGAGGAGCGGGAGGATCGGGTGGGCGTAGGCCGAGGCGCTCACGTCGGGGAGGGCAGCGTACAACGCGGGCAACGAACGCACGCACGCGAGCTGCCGATCGAGCACGAGCGCCTTGTCCTGCTCCGAGAAACCCTGGCCGCGGCGCCGGAGCTCGCCGAGCTCGGGGAAGTCCTCGAGGGCGGTGGCGCCGAACCAGGCGAGGTTGCACCACACCTGCAGGTCGCGGAGGGCGCGGACGTCGAAGGCGTCGCCCCGCTCGCGGCGGCGGCGCAGCGCACCCCACCCCGGGAACCACCCGAAGGCCCGGGGGCTCCCGTGCAGGCCATGTTCCACCAACCACGCCGCCTCGGCGGGGCTCAGCGTCTCCGCCGGGCGGCGGCACAGGTCGAGGTGGACGTCCGAACCGCCGGCCGCGTACCGGTCGAGCTGTTCCACCAGCGTGGGGACGAGGTTGACCGTGGCCGCGGCGCCGGTCTCGGCGAGGATGCGCGGCACGTCGCGGTAGCCGCGCGTGGCGTGCAGGCGCACCCACGGCATGATGGGGACGCCGGTGGCGGGGTGCCGGTAGTCCGGCTGGTGCATGTGCAGGAGCAGGGCGGGCACACGCTCCGCTATCCGGCCGGGCCGGGGTGGTCGGCGCGAAATAGGAGGGGCGGCGGGGGGAGCCAACGTGAAGGTGGACGTCGCCATCCTGGGCGCGACCGGAATGGTCGGTCAGCGGTTCGTGCAGTTGTTGTCCGACCACCCGGTCTTCCGCGTGGCGGAGCTGTGTGCGTCGGAGCGGTCGGCCGGCCGCCGCTACGAAGACGCGGCGCCGTGGCGGCTCGGAGGGGACAACCCGATGGGGGGGCACGAGGTGCGGCTGTGCGAGCCGGGCGCGGTGCGTTCCCGGGTCGTCTTCTCGGCGCTGGACAGCGGCGTGGCCCGCACGCTCGAGCCTGCGTTTCGCGATGCGGGGCACGTGGTGCTCACCAACGCTTCGCCGTTTCGGATGGCGCCCGAGGTGCCGCTCCTGATCCCCGAGGTCAACCCCGAGCACGCGGAGTGGGTGCGCGGGAAGCAAGGCTACATCGTGGCGAACCCCAACTGCACGCACCAGGCGCTCACGCTGGCGCTCGCGCCGCTGCACCGCCGGTGGGGGGTCACCGGCGTGGCGTGCGCGAGCTACCAGGCGGTGTCGGGCGCGGGCTACCCTGGCGAGAGCGCGTGGGACATGCTCGGGAACGTGCACCCCCACGCGGGCGACGAAGAAGAGAAGGTCGCGTCGGAGCCGAAGAAGATCCTCGACGCGCCCGATCTGCGCATCTCCGCGCGCTGCGTGCGGGTGCCGGTGAGCGACGGGCACCTCGTGGCGGCGCAGGTGCAGCTCGCGGAAGACCCGGGGCTCGACGCGATCACCGAGGCGCTCGGCCGCTTCGTCGGTCCCTACGTGCTCCACAGCTCGCCGCGCCCGCTGATCCACGTGCTCGCCGGGCGCGATCGTCCCCAACCCCGGCTCGACGCGGACCGCGGCGGGGGGATGGCGGTGAGCGTGGGTCGCATCGAGCGGTGTGAGCTGTTCACCGTGAAGTTCTTCGCCCTGGCGCACAACGCGGTGCGCGGCGCCGCCGGGGGCGCGGTGGCCAACGCCGAGCTGCTCGCGGCGAAGGGGCTGTTGTAGGCGCTCGGGGCGACGATCGCGCGGTGAGCCGCGCCGCTCCACGAGCGAACGCCGCGAATCGCGTGGGCGCTCGAGGCGGGTGGTTATCGAACGAACGTTCGTTAGGTAACTCCGGCGCGCCGGCCGACCGCGCGCCGGTCCACGAGCGAACGCCGCGAATCGCGCGGGCGCTCGACGAGCGAGGTTATCGAACGAACGTTCGTTCAGTAACTCCGGCGCGCCGG
>SXOM01000164.1 GCA_005776735.1 Pseudomonadota bacterium | reverse complement strand
CGCATCGCCGCCGGGCGCCCGCCCGCCTCGGCCCGCGACCAGGCCGGTCGCGGGGCGCCCGCCAAGCGCTGCGTGTTGCACCGTCGGCGGGCACGCCGAACCGCGAGGGTCGGGCGGCACCGCCCCCGCCGCGTCACTCCCCGATCGGCGTCGCGAACTCCCGCAGCTTCCGGATCGCCTCCGCCGTGCCGGCCACCACCGCGACGTCGCCCGGACCGAGCTGCGCGTCGCTCGAGGGCACCGTGTCCAGCCTCGCGTCGGCGCGGCGGATCGCGATCAGGCCGACGCCGTGCCGGTCGCGGAGCTTCAGCTCCGACAGGCGCCCCTCCAGCGGCGAACCCCGGGGGATCGTCACGTCGTCCACCACCAGGTCGGGGAATCGCCGATCGAGCAGCTGCTCGACGACCTGGGCCGCGTGCGGGTGCAAAAGCCGGTGTGCCATCCGGCTGCCGGCGCTGGTGAACGGCGAGACCAGCGCGTCGGCCCCCGCTCGGCGGGCCTTCGCCTCGGCCTCCGCTTCGTCCACCCGCGTGCAGATGTACACCTTCGGGTTGAGCTGGCGGGCGGAGAGCGTGACGAACACGTTGACCGCGCTCGACGGCGTCGCGATGGCGATCGCACGTGCGTGCTCGATGCCCGCGGCGCGCAGGACGGCGTCGGAGCTGCCGTCGCCGGTGAGGGCGTGCACCCCCTCGGGCAGGTCTCGGAACACCCGCTCGTCGGGGTCGAGCACCACGACCGCCGCGCCCTCGTGGCGCAGGTCCTCCACCACCTCGCGGCCCAACCGACCGAAACCCACCACGATGTAGTGGTTCCGCAACGCTCGCATGATTCGCTCCTTCCGTTGGCGACGCAGCTCTTCGGTGAGGCTACCATCCAAGACATACGCCGTGATCTTCGCGAGCGCGAAGCCGCCCGCGCCGACCGCCGCCACGATGTACGCCATGCCGAACAGGCGCTCGTGGCCGGTGAGGGGGTGTACCTCTCCGTAGCCGATCGTCGTGATCGTGATGAGCGCCATCCACGCCGCGTCGACCCAGCTCCACCCCTCCATGCTCCGATAGCCGAGCACCCCGATCGACAGGACGAGCAAGAGCACCGCGAGCGGCATGCGGAGCTCGCGGAACATCACACCCCCCCGCGCAGCAGCGCGAGGTGCGCGACGAGCACGTCCGGCAGCGGCGCCGACCACCCGCGCCCCGACGCCAACCGCAGCTCGGCGGCGTGCAACCACAGCCGCCCCGGGAACCCCGGCACCTTGCGGAACGGCCGCACGGCGTACTCCCGGTCGCCCACCACCGGGTGTCCGATGGCCAGCAGGTGCCGACGGAGCTGGTGCTTGCGTCCCGTCTCCGGCCACAACGACAAGAACGCGAAGCGGCCCAACCGCTCGTCGCACCGCCACCGGGTGCGCGCCGGCAACGGACGGCCACGGCGCGCGTCGGCGAGCGCGAGCTCCACGACCCCTTCGGCGTCGGGCACGTCGTAGACCAGGGCCTGGTAGCGCTTGTGCACCGTGCCCTCCATCAGCTCCACACCCACGGCCGCCGCGGCGGCGGCGGTGCGGGCGAGCACCACCAGGCCGCTGGTGTCCAGGTCGAGTCGGTGGGCCGGCCGCAACCGACCGAGCCCCTCGGCGCGCGCCCACGTCACGAGGTCGGGGACGTCGGTACCCACCGGGTGCACAAGCCAGCCGGCAGGCTTGTCCAGGACGATGACGTCGGGTTCTCGGGCCACCACGATCGGCGTGTCCACGCGTCCGCTGTAACAGCGCCGACCCGAGGTGACTCCGCTGCGGCATGGACCTCGATCAGATCATCCCGGTGCTCGTGGCCTCGGCCATCCTGGCCTTCCTCTACGTCCGCTTCATCGGCAAGACGCCCGCGATCGACGCACGCAAGCTCGTCGCCGAGGGCGCACTCCTGCTCGATGTCCGCTCACCCGGCGAGTTCGCGGCCGGCCACCTTCCGGGCGCCCTGAACATCCCGGTGGGCGACCTGGGTCGGCGGGCCGGCGAGCTCGGGGCGAAGGACCGCCCCCTCGTCGTGTACTGCGCGTCCGGCATGCGCAGCGCGTCGGCGGCGGGTCAGCTCCGGGCGCTGGGCTTCGCGGCCGTGCACGACCTCGGTGGCATGAGCCGGTGCTAGTCACCCCCCGATCGACACGAGCTCCAGGATCGGCCCCGCCGGGTTGGTGTCGTCGCGCAGGTCGATGACCGCTTCGAGCGACCACGCGCCGGCCTCCTCTTCGTCTTCGTCGTGACCCAGGAGCACCTGCCGCACGACCCATTGGTGCGGCCCGGTCGCGCGGATCGTGGTGCGCTCGCTCAGTCGCGCGGCGTGGTCGAACCGGATCGCGCCGATGGCCTCGACGACCGGGCCCAGCTCCGCGTGCAGGGCCGCGGCGTCCCAGTGTCGGCCCCGCGGGCGCAGGCCCGCGAGCACCTCGTCGGGTTCGCCGCGGGACAGCGCCCGCACCAGCGCGTGCAGCTCGGCGCGCACGCGCGCGTTGAACGCCTTGCGGTTGGACGAGATGTCGGGCGGCGGCGCGTCGACCGTGCGCTCGCCGGTCTTGAGCGCCTCCCACTCCGAGACCAACGACGAGTCCACACGCTCCAAGAGCGCCCGCAACCACGCGACGAGGTCGAGCACGCCCTGGTCCTGGCGGTCGGCCGGGACGTTCTGGACCAGCGCCTTGTACACGTCGCTGAGGTAGCGCAACAGCACCCCTTCGCTCCGTTGCAGCTCCAGGTCGTGGATGGTCTCCGGGAAGCCGAGCCACGCCTCCGCCATCTCCCGGGCCACCGACTTGGGGCGGATTCCCTCGGCTTTCACCCACGGGTGCGCGAGGGCGTAGTGGCCGAAGGCGTCGCGGATCTCCTCCTCGAACGGTTTCGGCCAACTGATCGTCTCGAGGATCGGCATCCGCTCCTCGTAGGGCACCCCGGCCGCCTTGAGCTCGCCGAGCTTCTCCCGCCGCGCGCGGTCGGCCTGCTTGTACAGGACCGCCTTGGGGTCTTCGAGGATCGCCTCGATCCACGTGAGCACGTCCAGCGCGTAGGTGGGCGACGCCGGGTCGAGGTTGGCGATCGACTGGACCAGGAACAGCGACAGGCTGTGGTGCAGGCTGAAGTCGTGTTGCAGCTCGCGGTCCAGGAGCAGCACCTCGCCGTCACGCCGCACGACGTTCGCCGCCACCAGCTCCTCCACGAGCCCCTCCACTGCCGCCACGCCCGCTTCGCGCTGGGCCGCCGTCAGGTGCGAGTCGCGGATCAACTTCACCATCGCCGTGACCCCGTCGCGGGCGTTGCCGCTGGTCTCGTCGGCGTGCTGCATGAGCGCCAGAAGGCGCCCGTGATCCACCGAGAAGCGTGGCACCAGCGCTTCGGGCGGCCGCGTGGTGAGCGCCTCGAACGTCGTCTGGTCCCAGTGTTTGTAGCCCTTCTGCGGGGGCTGTGCTTTCACGAGCTTCTTCTTCTTGGCGGGGTCGGCCCGCGACTCCATCCGCAGGTTCTCGATCACGTGCTCGGGCGCCTGGACCACGACGTACCCCACGGTGTCGAACCCGGCGCGACCGGCGCGACCGGCGATCTGCCGGAAGTCGCGTACCTTCAGGATGTCGACCTTCTCCCCATCGAACTTGCACAGCCGCGTGAAGCACACCGTCCGGATCGGCACGTTGATGCCCACCCCGAGCGTGTCGGTGCCGCAGATCACCTTCAGCAGCCCCTGCTGCGCGAGCTTCTCGACCAACAACCGGTACCGCGGCAACAGGCCCGCGTGGTGCAGGCCGATGCCATGGGCGAGGTGGCGGCGCAGCGTCGGGCCGAAGGGGCTGTGGAAGCTGTAGCCGCTCATCGCCTCGGTGATGGCGCGTTTCTCCTCCTTGGAGCACCAGTCCACGCTCATGAGCGACTGGGCCTGTTCCGTCGCGTCGTTTTGCGTGAAGTGTACCAGGTACACCGGGGCCTTCTGGCTGCGCACCAGGTCGGCGATGACCTCCTGCAGCGGCTTCTGGCTGTAGCTGTACTCCAGGGGCACCGGGCGGTGCACCCCGCGGATGTCGTCGACCGGGCGCGAGGTGCGCCGCTCCAGGTCTTCCCGGATGAAGCGGGTGTCCCCGAGCGTGGCGGACATCAGGACGAACCGCGCCTGCGGCAAGGTCAGCAGCGGCACCTGCCACGCCATGCCGCGGTCGGGGTCGCCGTAGTAGTGGAACTCGTCCATCACCACGCTGTGCACCGGCGCCTCGGCCCCCTGCCGCATCGCCACGTTCGCGAGCACCTCGGCCGTACAACACAGGATCGGCGCGTCGCGGTTCACGCTCCCGTCGCCGGTCATCAGCCCAACGTGCTCGGGGCCGAAGATCTGGCACAACGCGAAGAACTTCTCCGACACCAACGCCTTGATCGGCGCGGTGTACCAGGAGCGCCCCAGGTCCACGAAGCTCTTGAAGTGTTGGGCCACGGCCACCAACGACTTCCCGGAGCCGGTGGGCGCGTCGAGCACCACGTGTCGATCGGCGAAGATCGAGAGGATCGCCTCTTCCTGGTGGGCGTAGAGCGTGATCCCGGAGTCGGCCACCCACCCCAGGAACGCGCCCAGCGCGTCGTCAGCGGAGGCAAAACCGGTCTCGGGGACACGTTCGTCGAGGCGCAACGGCGGCATGGGCGGGGGCTATCCTGGGCGGCGCCTGGATCCCGGCCGCTCGCCGCGCGGAGGCCGGATCGGCGCCGCGCAGCGAGGTCGGGGCTCACAGGGTGTCGACGATCCCGTTGAGCGTGGCGCTCGGTCGCATCGCCGCCGCGGTCTTCGCGCGGTCGGGCTGGTAGTAGCCGCCCATGTCCACCGGGCGCCCCTGCGCGGCGATGAGCTCCGCGGTGATGGTCGTCTCCGCGGCGCCGAGCTGCTGGGCGATCGCTGCGAAGCGGAGCTGCAGCTCGGGGTCGGTGGTCTGGGCCGCGAGCGCCTCGGCCCAGTAGAGCGCGAGGAAGTAGTGGCTGCCGCGGTTGTCGATCTCCCCGACCTTGCGGGCGGGCGACTTGTTGTTGTCGAGGAAGCGACCGATCGCGACGTCGAGCGTGTTGGCCAACAGCGCCGCGCGGGTGTTGCCGGTGGTCGCACCGATGTGCTCGAGCGACGCGCCGAGCGCGCTGAACTCGCCCAGGCTGTCCCACCGCAGGTAGTTCTCCTTCTGGAACTGCTGCACGTGCTTGGGGGCCAGACCCTGGGAGGTCCCCATGTGGT
>SXOM01000163.1 GCA_005776735.1 Pseudomonadota bacterium | reverse complement strand
GGGTGATGAGCAAGAGCGCGGTCGGCCCTTCGGCGCGGAGCGCGGCCAAGAGGTGCACGAGCGCGAGGCGCGCGTCGGGATCGAGCGCGCTCGACGGTTCGTCCGCGACGAGCAGCGCCGGCCGGTGGACCATCGCGGCCGCGAGGACCACGCGCTGCTTCTGGCCGCCCGAGAGCTCGTGGGGAAAGCGTCGGCCGAGCTCCACGCCCAGGCCGACGCGCCGAAGCGCCTCCTCGACGCGCGCTGCGCGCGCGGACCGCGGTGGCGCGCCGTGGGCCGCGACCGCCTCGGCGAGCTGGTCGCCCACCCGGACGAGCGGGTCGAGGGCGGCGCCGGGATCCTGGAAGACGTGCGCCACCCGCAGGCCGCGGAGAGAGCGCCACGCCTCGCGGCCCAGGCCCCGCACGTCCACGCCGTCGACCTCCAACCGCGACGCCTCGACGCGTCCGCCCGACTGACCGCCGATCGCCAGCCCCACGCTCGACTTCCCGCTCCCCGAGGGGCCGAGGAGGGCGATCGCGCCGCCGGCGGCCACGTCGAGGTCGACCCCGTGCACCGCCGTGAGCTCGGCGCCGGGCCGGCCGTAGGTCACCGTGAGGCCGCGCACGACCAGCGCCGGCCGCGACGGCCTCACGACGACGCCCCCGGCTGCACCACGTCGCGGATGCCGTCGGCCAGCAAGTGCGCACCGACCACCGCGACGGTGATCGCCCCGACGGGGGCCGCCACCGCCCACCACGCGCTCGACACCTGGCCCGCACCGGCCGCCACCAGCGCGCCCCACGACGGCGTGGTCGCCCCGGCCCCCGGACCGAGGAAGGCCAACGCCGCCTCGGCGAGCAGCGCCTGCCCGAAGATCGCCGGCGCCCAGACCAGTAGGGTCGGCACGACCGCGGGGAGCAGGTGCCGCCGGGCGATCGTGGCGCCGCGGAGGCCGAGGGCCCGCGCGGCGACCACGTGATCGAGCTCCCGCACCGCCAACAGCTCGCTCCGCACGACCCGCGCGACGCCCATCCACGCCGTGAGGCCGATGAGCACGGCGATCTGCAGCGGCCGCCCGTCGGGCCCGAGGAAGTGGGTCACCACCAGGAGGACCACCAGCCGCGGCAGCGCGAGCCACAGGTCGGTGGCCGCCATGGCCGCGCGGTCGAACCACGGCCCACCCCACGCCGCGCCGATGCCCACCGCCGCGCCGACGCCCGTGCCCAAGAGCGCCGCGACCCCGGCCACGCCGAGCGACGTGCGCCCGCCGTAGAGGGTCAGCGTCCACAGGTCCCGGCGCGCGGCGTCGGTGCCGAACCAGTAGCCGACCTGGGGCGGGGCCCGGAGAGGCGTGGGCCACGCGGCCGGCGGGTGCGAACAGAGGAGCGGCGCGAACAGGGTCGGCACCACCACCCCCGCCAGGAGCAGCAGGCCGAGGCCCACGGCCGGGTGGCGAAGTGCCGCGAGCCGCAGTGCAGTCACGTCGCGAGCCGGATTCGGGGGTCCAGGAGCACCGCCGCGAGGTCTGCGAAAACCCCGCCGGCCACCACGACGACCGCGTAGGCGTAGAACACGCCGAGCACCACCGGTGCGTCGGCGGCGTGGACCGCGTCGACGAGCAGGCGCCCCATCCCCGGCCACGCGAAGATCGTCTCGACCACCACGGCGCCGCTCACCAGCGCCGGGAGCTGCAGCCCGAGGAGCGCCACGGCCGGGAGGAGCGCATTGGGCACGGCGTGTCGCCACAACAGCCGCGACTCCCCCACGCCGCGGGCCCGCGCCGCCCGGATGTGGTCCTGCGTGAGCGCCCCGACGAGCGCGCTCCGGGCCACGCGCGCGTCGAGCGCCGCGGCGCCGAGGCCGAGGGCGACCGCCGGGAGCAGCATCGCCTGGAGCCGCTCCGCGAAGGTCGGCACGAGCCACGGCGTCGACGTCCCGGTCGCGGGCCACGTCGGGTCGAAGGCGAGGGCGCCGTGGAGGAGGGCGAGCGCCAGCGCGAACCCCGGGACGGAGGCGAAGAGCACCGTCACCGCGCCGACCCCCACGTCGAGCGCCGTTCCGCGGCGCGGGGCCTGCACCAGCGCGCTCGCCCAGCCGAGCCCTTGCCCGATGGCGAGGCCGGCGCCGCCGAGTACCAGCGACGCGGGCAGCGCCTGCGCGAGCAAGCTGCGGACCGGGACATGGCGGGAGGTCGACACCCCGAGGTCGAGCGAGATCACGCGCGCCAGGTCGGCCGAGAGGCGGGTCAGGGCGGGGGCGTCGCACCCGAGCGCGGCGCGAATCGCGGCGAAGGCCTTCGGGTCGAGGTCGGGGTCCAGGCGAGCGGAGCAGGCGTCGCCCGGGAGCGCCTCCACGAGGCACCAGGTGACCAGGAGCACGGCGCCCACGAGCCCCACGGCGCGCAGCACCCGACCGAGCGCCCACCGTCCCAAGCTCGGCAAGGGGGGCACCCGACTACTCGCGGTACTTCACCTTGTCGGGCGCGACAGTCCACCGTTCGAGGTGGGACCACGGCGAGACGAGGTTGACGTCGGTGTTGTCGAAGCGACCATCGACCGCGACGATCTCGTCCATCCAGTACAGGAAGGTGTAGGGCTGGTCGTCGTAGATGCGCCGCTGGAACTTGCGCCAGATCTCCGCGGCCTTGGTCGGGTCGGGCTCGCGGCTCCCCGCCTCCAGGAGCGCCTGCACTTCGGCGTCCTGGTAGCTGGTGAAGTTGAAGTCGCTGTCCTTCCCCCACGCCGACGAGGGCTCCACCCACAGGCCGGCCGACCACCCGGTGTACGCCGCGTCGAAGTCGCGCCGGCGGAGCCGCTCGAAGAGGGCCCCGGGGTCGAGCGCTTCGATCTGGACGTCGACCCCGACCGCCGCGAGCTGGCCCTGCACGATCGTCGAGACCTGCACGCGCCGGGCGCTGCCGGTGGGCATGATCATCGTGAACCGGAACGGCACGCCGCCCTTGTCGACCACGCCGTCGCCGTTGGTGTCGCTCCACCCGGCGCGGGCCAGGGCCACCTTCGCCGCCTCGACGTCGAACCCGATCGGCGTGATGCCCGCGTCGCGCGTGGCGCACAACTCGGGCGTGATCGTGCTCACCGCGCGCACGGCGTACGCTTTTCCGGTGGCCTGGGACGTGAGCACGTCGGCGATGATCCGGTCGACGTCGATGGCCATCGACAGGGCATGTCGAACCGCGGGATCGCCGAAGAGCGGGTGGCGCGGCAGCGTGGCGACGTCCGGGCGCTCGCCCCCCGCCGCCGCGGCCTGGTAGGCAGCGGGATCGACGTTGTTCCAGCCGATGTAGTCCTGCGCGCGGTAGCCGCGGGTGCGGAGCTTGATGTCGGGTTGTTCGGCGACGAGCTTGTCGGCGTCGACGATCTGGACCGCCTCCATCATGTCGATCCGGCCGCTGCGCAGCTCGAGCAACCGGGTGTCGTAGTCGGGGAGCACCCGGAAGACGACGCGCGCGAGCCCCGGCGCCGGGCCGGGATGGTGCGGGTTGGGCTCGAAGACCAGGGTTTTTCCCTTTTCCCAACTGGCCAACTGCCAGTACCCCGACGACACCGGCGCGGTCGTGTTCAGCGGATGCGTGCGCAGGCCCTTGCGCTCCAGCGCCGGGTCGTCGAGGAGGTGGCTCGGCACCAGTTGGAGCAACCCCACGTTCGCCGCCATGATCGTGGGCTGGCCCCGCGCTTCGAAGGTGTAGCGCACGTGGGTGTCGTCCACCGCCTCGGGGCTCCCCGGGGTGAGCTGGGCGAGGTTGGCGGCGCGCGGGCTCCCCACCGCCGGGTCGCGGATGAGCTCGCCGAGGAGCACGAGGTCGCGCGCGCGCACCGGGGTGCCGTCGCTCCACGCGAGGTCGTCGCGGAGCACGAGGTCGAGCGTGCGGCCGTCCTCACTCCAGGTCCACTCCTTCGCGAAACCCGGCACGTAGCTGAGCTCGCAGTCGAAGTGGACGTCGAGCGGGCGCGTGCCGAGCAGGTCGAGCAGCGCGAGATCGAACGCGGATTGGGCCAGCGGGGCGAGCAGGTCGCGCGCGTCCTGGCCCACCCCGACCACCAACGTGTCGCCCATCGCGACGGAAGGCGGGGCGGGCGGCGGGTTGTCGTCGCACGCGAGGGAGGCCGACAAGCAGACACTCCACAGCGCCTTCCGGCTCGTCGACATCGCGGTGAGGAGACTCCGGCCGCGGTTATAGCACGACAGCGCGGGTAGCCCCGGCTACCCTGGGCGCATGCTGCTGCTGCTGTTGGCGTGTGAGTCGGGCGCGGACCCCGACACCGGGGGGTCGGGCCTGGACGGAGGGCCAGATCCGGTGCCCGGCGACACCAGCGACACCGACACCGGCGAGCCGCCCGACACCGGCGACGCGCCGGACGACTACGACGGCCTCTTCACCCTCGATCGGGTGCACACCGTCGACATCACCCTGGACCGCGACGCGCTGCGCGCGTTGCGGGCTGCACCCAAGGAGTACGTGACCGCCGAGGTCACCGTGGACGGCGAACACTTCGCCCCCGTCGGCGTACGCCTCAAGGGCTCGGGCTCGTTTTCGGACCTCAACGGGAAGGCCGCGTTCAAGATCGACTTCAATCGCTACGACGAATCGCTGGACTACCACGGAAAGGGCAAGTTCACGCTCAACAACATGACGCACGACGAGACCCAGGTGCACGAGGTGGTGGCCTACGCTGCGTTTGCGGCGGCCGGGCTGCCGGCGGCGCGGGTGGGGTACGCGTGGGTGACCGTCAACGGCGACGTGTACGGGTTGTACTCCAACGTCGAGACCCCCGACCGCGACTTCCTCGACCGCAACTTCGGCAATCGGGACGGAAACCTGTACGAAGGGGGCTACCCCTACTACCCGGACTCGTGGGACCACGCCGACTTCAGCACCGCCGAAGCGCACCACTTCGAGCTCGAATCGGGGACCGACCTGGGGTGGGCCGACATCGACGCGGTGGTGGCGGCGATGGCCGAAGATCCCCTCGAGCCGGCGCTGGCCGAGGTGGTCGACCTCGACGCGTACGCCCGGTTCCAAATCATGGAGTCGTGGACGGGCCAATGGGACGGCTACGCGTTCGCGTCGAACAACTTCCGGGTCTTCGTCGACCACGGCCAGACGGGGCGCCTCTACATGGTCCCCACCGGACTGGACTACTGCTTCACCAGCTACGGAGGGCGCCTGTCGCGCGCCCAGTCGCCGCTCGGGCTCACCTGCCAATCCGACCCGGAATGCAAAGCCCACTTCGACGCCGTGCTCACCCAGACGCTCGCCGACGTCGACGCAGCCGGCCTGGAATCGCTCATGGACCAGGCGATGACGCTGGTGCGCCCCTACGTCGAGGACGACCCCCGAAACTACATCGACGAAGATCGCCAGCTCGACCGTTCGCTCGACGCCATGCGGGAGTGGATCCAGACCCGGAGCGGCACCGTGGAGCGCTGGTACTGACCGCAGGCCCTCCCGCGATCAGCCCTCGGCAGCCGGCGCCGGCTCGGTGAACGTGAGCCGCCGAAACACCTCTTCGAGCGAGCTCCGTTCGCGCCCCAGCGCGACGATGCGCAGCCCGCGGGCCACGGCGAGCTCGAACAGGTCGGCGCGCACGTCGCGATCGGCGACGACCTCGTACGGGTAGCCGCCGCTGTCGTCGACGGCCTGCAACGCCACCCTGCGCACTCCCCCGATGGCGCCCACGGCGGACCGCAGCTCGGCCTCGGGGAGCCGCACCGCGCCGTCGGTGAACGTGACCTTGTACAGCTCGCCGCCGGCCACGGCGGCGTGCACCTGGTCGATCGGCGCGTCGGCGACGAGCTCGCCCCGGTTGAGGATGAGCACACGGTCGCAGGTGGCCTGGACCTCCTGGAGGATGTGCGTGCTGAGGATGACGGTCCGCGACTGGCCGATGCGGCGGATGAGGTTGCGGATGGCGAGGATCTGGTTGGGATCGAGCCCGCTGGTGGGCTCGTCCAGGATGAGGATCGGCGGCTGGTGGAGGAGCGCCTGCGCGAGCCCGACCCGCTGGCGGTACCCCTTGGACAAGGTACCGACCCGTTGCGCGAGCCGATCTTCGATGTCGCACTCGGCCGCCACCCGCTCGATCGCCGCAGCGCGCTCGGCGTCGGCGAGGCCACGCACCCGGCCCACGAAGTCGAGGTAGTCGCGCACCAGCATGTCGCCGTAGACCGGCGCCGACTCGGGGAGGTACCCGATGCGGGCCCGCACCGCGAGGCTGTCGCCGACACAGTCCAGGCCGTGCACGCGGGCCTCGCCGCCCGTCGGCGACACACAGCCGGTGAGGCTCTTCATCGGGGTGGTCTTGCCGGCGCCGTTGGGCCCCAAGAAGCCCACGATCTCCCCCCGACGGATGGTGAACCCGATGCCGCGGAGGGCGGCGAACGAACCGTACTCCTTGCGCAGGCCCGCGACCTGGATCATTTCGTCCATGCCGCGCGCTTACCACGGCGGCGGGGCGCGCGCGGCTGTGCTACCCTGCCCCGCCGCGGAGGCCCCATGCTTCTCCTGTCGATCCTGGTCGCGTGCAACGACAACACCCTCATCGTGGACGGCGCGACCGACGACGGTACGGGCTCCGACCCCACGTCCGACACGGCGCAGGCGGCGCTCGACGCCGAGTGGGACGGCGCGCGCCTGGTGGTCGAAGCGCCGCTCAGCGGCGACTTCCTGCCGATGGGCGAAGCGGCCGACTTCCGCGCGGTGGTGCTCGGCGCCGACGGCACGGTCAAGGACTTCCCGGACGTCACGTGGTCCAGCGACGTCGACACCGACTGGGCCCTGAGCGGGGCCGACGCGCAGGACGCGGGGCTCGGGGTCGGCACCCACGCGATCACCGCCGAAGCCGTCCTGCCCAACGGCGATCGCCTCGCCTACAGCGTGGGCGGCGTGCTGGTGCAGAGCGCCTACGCCGGCGTGTACGTCGGCGACCTCGCGATCACCGCCGCCGGCGACTACAACGGCACGCCCGTCTCGGTCGGCTGCAGCGGATCGCTCACCCTGGTGGTCGACGCCGAGGGCGAGACGGCGGTGGGCGACGCGGGCTGCCTCCTGAGCCTGTTCGGCTACGACATCGACACGCAGTATGCATTCGACCTGGTCAACGACGACGGCGACCTGTCGGGCGAAGCGTCGATCGACCTGAGCTTCTACAGCCTGCCGGTCGACACCGAAGGCGAGATCACCGAGGACGGCGAGTTGAGTGGTTCGTTCGGCGCCGACGTGATGGGCTACGTCACGCTGGAAGGGGCGTACACCGCCTCGCGCATCACGCGGGATCTCAGCACCGTCGAGTAGCGGCGCGGGGGGCGCAGGAATCGACGGGGCGCCACGCCGCGAC
This sequence comes from Pseudomonadota bacterium, assembly GCA_005776735.1. Classification (GTDB taxonomy): domain Bacteria; phylum Myxococcota_A; class UBA796; order UBA796; family SXON01; genus SXON01. Next base: position 1,053 of record SXOM01000163.1, on the reverse strand, counting down.
CCGCCGGAAGGCGGCAGAAGCGGGCGCGTGGCGCGACTCCGGGCGCACGTCGACCCGACGCGCGCCGTGCGCCGGACTCGGTACACCCTCCGGGCCGGTCGCGGCACGGCGCCCACCACCCCCCTCACCGCACCTCGAACGCCCAGGCCTCCCACGTGTCGGCCTTCGGGTCGAGCGGCACGAGGAACCCGTCGTGCCACGAAACGGCGACGTATCGACCGGCGGCCAGCTCCGGGCGGACGTGCCGGTAGCCCGGCGCGAGCTCGGTGTGGGGCACGTCGACACCGGTGGCGTTGGGCTGCCAGTAGCGCCCGTCGGTGGTGTGCAGAATCAACGCGCAGCCTGCGGTGTCCAATGGATAGAGGCGCCAGTCGAAGCTGTGGACATCGAGCATCGCCGCGGGAGGGACCAGCGCTGGGAGCGCGGTGCCCTCGGGCAGACAGAACCGCTGTTCGGCGGCGGCCACGGTGCGCACCAGGGGCGTAGGACCCAGCCGCTCGAGCCCGGGTTCGGCGTACAGCCCCGGCACGGTGGGCCAGGCGCGCAGGGTCGCCTCGGACGGTGGGGGCGCAAAGAGCTCGGTGGCGTCGACGTCCAACGAGGTGGCGGCGTGGGTGGGGTGGGTGACCAGGAAATGATGCAGCCCCCGGGGACAGCGGACGCGGAAGGTGCCGTCGGCCGCGCTGACCGCGTCGCACACCTCGGCATCGAGCACCGCCCCGCCGACGGGCGCGCCGTCCTCGTCGTGAACGACTCCCGCGAGCTCGACCTCGCACGCGATGAACAGGTAGAGGACCATCCAATCGCGAGGCTATCGTGTCGAGTGATGGTGTGGTGGCCGCGGACACTGGCGCATCAGCTCTTGACGTGTCTATACTTGTCGGTGACAGCCGTGCGTTCGATCTGGATCATCGTCGTCGTGACCCTGGCCCCGGCCGCTGCGGCGGCGGCGGAACCCGGGTCCGCCCGCAGCCTCGCGGTGTGGCTCCGCGACGCGCGGGCGCCGGCCCCCGAGCTCGCGGCGGGCGTCCCGGCCGAGGCGCCGCCGACCGC